>JBPCLD010000185.1:0-5837 GCA_051003655.1 Candidatus Limnocylindrales bacterium
CGTCCGGATTGACCGTGGCGATGGTGGCGTAGCGGGGGCGCCCGCTCAGGAAGCCGCGGACCTCGTCGGTAAAGATGGGCTGCGCCTCGACTTCGCCGGCCAACCGGCCCTCCCTTTTTTGGCGACCGTCGGGCCGATCTAACGAATCAGCTGATTACTGGACGAAACCCTTGGACTTCAGCCAGTCCCGGGCCACGACGGCGACGTCCTTGCGGTCGACGGCAACCTGCTTGTACAGCTCGGCCATCGTCGCCGTATCGATCTGAGCCGAAACGTCGTTCAGGATCTTGTCGAAGGCGGCTCGGTCGCCCACCTGGCTCAGCAGGTCGTTGCGCACGATCGGGGCGACGTTGTCCGCCGGCTGCGTGTGCTTGTCGTCTTCGAGCACGACCCACCCATTGACGAGGATGTCCGGCTGGGTCGAGCAAAGCTCGGCAACGTCGATCGTGCCGTTCTTCAGCGCCTCTGCCATCGGCGTATCGCAAGCCGCTAGCAGCGTGGCGTCGGCGATTGTCTCGGGGGTGATGCCGTACTGCGCCAACGCGCCACCGGGAGCGCCGCATAGTGCGTTGGTCGGGCAGTCAGAGGCGAGGCCCCACCGGAGCTGATCCTGAACAGCCGCCGTATCACTCATCCGCGACAGGTTGAATTGGGTCGCCGTCTCGGGGCGAACAATGAATGCGTTGGTGTCTATCCCTGGCGTGTAGGCCAGTGCGGTCAGGTTCTTGGCGCTCAGCTTCTCCTGCAGAGCGGCAAAATTGGCCGCCGAGTCGCCGGTCGGCGTCCCACCCTCATAGCCCAGCCGGCTGCCGATGTACTCGGGCTGCAGCTGGATCTGTCCGCTCTCGAGGGCTGGCGCCACCACAGGGCGTGCGCCGAGCCCGACACCCGCGCGGTCAACCGTATAGCCCTTCGCCTCGAGCGCCTGGGCGTAGATCTCCGCGATGACGCGTGCCTCGTCGAATCCGACCGAGCCGAGCTTGATGGTCGGCTTGCTGCCCGCTCCCGGTGAGCACGCGACTGCGATGAGCGCGAGCACGACCGCCCCGAGGGCTAGCCTGCGGGAAGACCGCATGGGTAACCTCCTAATTTGCTTCTACTGGTTAGTCCGGCTTGGTTGCCCGACTATACATGTCTACGCAGAAATCGGCCTTACGGATCTCTCGGGGCGGATCGGGCGCGGAGTGAGCAAGAGCTGGATCACCGCGAATGCCCGATCGGTGGCGATCACCAGCGCCGCCACGAGGACAACGCCGGCCAGCATCTGGGCGGCTCCGCCAAGGCTGAACTGTGCGATGCCATCCACGATGTAGCGCCCAAGCCCGCCGAAACCAAAGATCGCGCCGAGCGTGGCGGTCGCGATTACCTGGGCGGCGGCCGAGCGGATGCCGGTCACCAACACGGGCACGGCGAGCGGCAGTTCCACGGCGGTCAGGATCCGCCGCTCATTCACGCCCAGGCCACGTGCAGCCTCGACCACGTCTGGGTCCACGCCAACGACGCCCGTAAACGTGTTGACCAGAATCGGCGGCACCGCTAGGACGACCATCGCCACGACTGTCGGATAGACGAGGAAGCCGGCCCGTGGGTCGATGGCGGCTGTGATCGGCAGCACGATCGCTATGACTGCGAGGGACGGAAGCGCCCGCCACAGGTTGGCCACGTTGACCGCGAGCGTGGCGCCTCGTCGAGTGTGGCCGATGTACAGCCCGACTGGGAATGCGATCGACAATGCGATCAGCAGCGAGACGGCCGACAGACCGGCGTGCTCTGCGAGGCGGTTCGGAATCCCGTTCGGTCCGCTCCAGTGAGTGGGATCCGTCAGCCAGGTAAGGGTGTCCTCGAGGATGCCCATGCTTCAGGTCGCTACCACGCCGGAAGCCGCCCACGGCGTCATCGAGCGCTGGACGCGAACCAGGAGCGCGTCGACAGCGAACGCCAGCAGGATCGAAGGAATCGCGCCGAAGTAGAGCTCGACCGGGAAGTTGCGCCGGTAGCCCTCGAGGATGAAGAAGCCGAGTCCGCCGAAGCTGTCGCCTAGGATCGACGTGATCGTCACCAGGCCGATAGTTGACACGGCCGCGAGGCGGAGGCCGGCGACGATTAGTGGCACCGCCAGTGGGACCTCGACCCGCCACAGCCGCTGCCCGCCGGTGTAGCCGAGACCGTCAGCGGCCTCGAGCACGTCGGCGGGTACAGAGTCGAAGCCGGTGGCGATGTTGCGCACGAAGATGACCAGCGTGTACATCACGAGCGGGATCTCGACGGTAAGCAGCGAGATGCCGGTGACCGAGATCAGCGCCGCGAATATGGCCAGGCTGGGGATCGTGTAGAGCAGGTCGGAGAGGGCCAGGATGGGCGCGTAGGCGGCCCGCCGGCGAACGGCGACGACCGCCAGGACGAAGGAGATCAGGAAGCCCATGCCGACCGCGATCGAGGCCAACAACACGTGCTGGACGGTTCGGTAGACGAGCTCGTCGAGATGATCGACCACCCACGCCAGATCGCCCGTCACGTCCATGTGGTCACGCCGAGCCACCATCGCGCAGCGTGGCGGCGATCTGGTCGACAGTCACGAGACCCATGACCCGCTCGTTATGGTCGACGACGATGCCGGCCATCACGTTAGCCCCGAGCATCTGAGATAGGGCGTCCTTCAACGTCGTCCGCGTGCCCAAGATGGGAGAGTTGGGCACGGCCATGTCCTCGGCCAGCTTGCCCCCCCGCGGAATGTCCTTCTCGGTCACCCAGCCGATCGGCCGATCGCGATCGTCGACGAGGAGCAGATAGGGGAATCGGTCTGCTGCGATCCGAGTTCGGACCGCCGCCGCATCCTCGCCCGAGCGTGCCGTGATGACGGGTTGCAGCTCCAGTTCGTCGACGCGCCGAAGCGACAGCAGCTTGAGACCGCGATCCCCGCCCACGAACCTGGCGACGAAGTCTGACGCTGGGTTGGCCAGTATTTCCGCCGGTGGCCCGAACTGGGCGAGCACGCCCCCGATATTCATCACCGCGACGAGGTCGCCCATCTTGATCGCCTCGTCGATGTCGTGGGTCACGAACACGATCGTCTTGGCGAGCTGCTCCTGGAGTCGGAGCAGCTCGTTCTGAAGCCGCTCGCGAACGATCGGATCGACCGCCCCGAAGGGCTCGTCCATTAGCATCAGCGGCGGGTCTGCCGCAAGCGCGCGGGCGACGCCGACTCGTTGACGCTCACCGCCCGATAGCTGGGCGGGATACCGACCCCGGTATCGCGTGACGTCGAGGCCCACCAGCACGATCAGCTCGTCCGTGCGTTCGCGGATCCGTTCTTTTTCCCAGCCGAGGAGCCGCGGCACGACCCCAATGTTGTCGGCCACCGTCAGATGTGGCAGCAGACCCACCTGCTGGATGACATAGCCGATCCCACGGCGCAGCTCGATCGGGTCCTGCGCCATGACGTCGCGGCCGCCGATGAGGATCTCGCCTGAAGATGGCTCAACGAGCCGATTGACCATCTTGAGGCTCGTTGTCTTGCCGCAACCTGATGGCCCGACCAGTACGCAGATCTTGCCCGCCGGAACCTCCAGGGTCAGGTCATCAACGGCGGTCGATGACCCATATCGCTTGGAGACGTGGCGGAATTCGAGGTCGACCGCGTTCATTTGCGGCACCGTCCGGCTGGGGTCACACGGGGCACCGTATACGCTTCGCCGATGGCCGCCAACTCTAGCGAATCGAGGGCTTCGGGGGGCATGCCGGCGGCAGGTTCCGGCGTCGACGAAAGCGCCATCATCGTGCCCGTCCAGGTGCCCGTGGCCGTCAATCGGCTCCGGGATCGGATGGATTCTTCGGCCGCCCCGGGAGTGCCTGCGCACGTCACCCTGATCTATCCGTTCATGCCGGCCGACATGCTCAAGGACGACGTAAGACGCAGGATCGAGCAGATCGTCGCGATGGAGCCCGCCTTCAGCTTCACGCTGAGCACGATGGGCCGGTGGCCGAACGTGGTCTACCTCGCTCCCGAGCCGGCGGAGCCGTTCCGACGGCTGACCCGGGCGCTGGCGGAGGCATTCCCCGACTACCCGCCGTACGAAGCGGCTCACGACGATGTGGTCCCGCACCTGACCATCGCCCAGGACGTGCCCGACGACTATTACGCCGCGGCCGAGCACGTGCTGCCGGGGATGCTGCCGATACGTGATGTCGCACGGGAGGCATGGCTCATCGGCCACACGCCGGACCAGCCCTGGCACACGCTGTGGCGGTTGCCGTTCGGTCCGGCCCGCGGTGGAGCTGCGCCCGGCCGCTAGGAATCGCGCAAGTCGCGCCGTCCTGTCGCGCGTCGCGCCTCGCTTGCGTAGACTCCGCGCCATGCCCCAGATCCACCTTCGTGCCGAGCCGGGTGAATACGCCCCGCTCGTGCTTCTCCCCGGTGACCCGAACCGCGCCAAGCTCGTGGCGGGCATGTTCGACGGCGGTTTTGATGCCGCGCGCCTGGTAAACGACCACCGCCTGCTGCTCGGTTATACCGGCACCTACAACGGCGTCCCGGTGAGTGTCCAGACGAGTGGCATCGGCACGCCGTCGCTGTCGATCGTGGTCGAAGAGCTGCTGCGCCTCGGGGCGAAACGGCTCATCCGTATCGGCACCTGCGGGGGAATTGCCCGCGGTCTGCGGACAGGCGACATCGTGGTAGCCACTGCCGCCGCTCCGGTTGATGGCTCGACGCGCACCTACCTCCACGGCGACCCGTACGCGCCGGCAGCCGACTTCGAGCTGACCCGCGCCCTGGTCGACGCGGCGCGCGCCAAGGGCCTCAAGCCCGGGATCGGACCGGTTGCGTCCGTCGACGTCTTCTACAACCCCGACGAGGACTACGTGACCAAGTGGCGGTCGCGCGGCATCCTGGCCTTCGAGATGGAGGCGGCGGCGCTGTTCTATCTGGCAGCCCGGGCACACGGGAGTGGCGAAGACGTGCGCGCCGGTTGCATCCTCACCGTCAGCGACACGCTCGGCGAGACGGAGGCCGGCGACGTCGAAACGTCCGAGGAGACGTACATGGAGCTGACCGACCTGGAGGCAGCCACCGTGCGCATGATCGAGATTGCGCTCGAGGCGGGCGCAACCGTCTAGGCCTTCCGATGATCCCCATCGGCGTCAATCTCACCTCGATCGGCGTGACCTCGGCGTGGTGGCGCGAGTCGGCGCGCGAGGTGGAGCTGGCCGGCTTCACGGGCGTGTGGTGCTGGGACCATTTCATCAGCCGTGGCAAGAAGACGGATCCGGTGCTCGAGTGCTGGACGACCCTCACTGCGGCGGCCGGCGCGACATCACGGCTGAAGGTCGGCAGCTTCATCACCAACGTCATGAACCGTCATCCCGCGGTGCTGGCGCGCATGCTTGCGACGATCTGGGACCAGTCCAATGGGCGGGTCGAGCTGGGCATCGGCGTCGGCGGCTACGCGCCCGAGATGGAGGCGTACGGCATCTCGTTCCCGGAGCCCACGCAGCGGGTGAAGGTGCTCGAGGAAGCAGTCGCCGTGCTGCGGCTGCTTTGGGCTGGCGGCCCGGCCAATTACGAAGGCAAGTACCTGCACCTCAAGGAGGCCTACGCTCACCCGGCGCCGGAGCCCCCGCCGCGGATCATCGTTGGCGGCGAGAAACCGGGCGGGGCCCGACTCGCCGCGCGGGTGGGCGACGGGTGGACGACCAATGCGCCCGACTATGGGCGACTGCTGCCGATCCACCTGGAGGAGCTTTCCGCGCACGGCCGATCGCGAGCGCAGGTGGCGCACCTGGTCGCGGTCACCCTGTCGCGCGACGAACCCCTTGACCGACAGCCGCTGATCGCCGAC
>JBPCLD010000186.1:0-4750 GCA_051003655.1 Candidatus Limnocylindrales bacterium
GTCCGCGGCGTGGCGCGATTGATCTCGTCAAACAGCACGACGTTGCTGAAGATCGGGCCGGGAACGAAGCGGAACTCGGATCCTTCGAGGACGCTGCTGCCGGTCACATCGCTGGGCAGCAGATCAGGGGTTCCCTGGATGCGCGCGAAGCTCAGGCCGAGAGACTTGGCGAATGCCTTCGCCAGCAGCGTCTTGCCGACACCCGGCACGTCCTCCACGAGCACATGCCCGCTGACCAGCAAGGCAGCGGTCAGGAGACGCAGCGGCTCGCTCGCGCCGACCATCGCGACGCCGACTGATTCGCGCAGGGCCGTCGCCAGGCGACGGGCGTCCATTTCCGCCATCCGTCGAAGATTACGTGAGATCGACGAGCGTGCCGCCCCAGTCGGCCGGATCAACATCGGCGATGGACTGCGAGAACGTCCAAAGATGGCCGCCGACGTCTTCGATGATGTACTGCCGCTCGCCATAGGGGAAGTCGGCCGGCGGGTGGATCTCTACCGCGCCAGCAGCGACCGCTCGCCGGTGATGAGCGTCCACGTCGTCCACCTGGACGAGCAGCGAGTGGCTCGATCCCTGGTCGGTGGTGTTGTCACCGGACGTGACGACGACCGCTCCGTTTCCATGCGTCAGCTGGACGCGATGCCTACCAATGCGCAGCCGCTCGCGAAAGCCAAACGCGCGGCATAGCCATTCGGCGGCCTCGATCACGTCGGCGTAGCCGAGCACAGGGATGACGGTGGAGTCGGGAACGGATCGGTTCCGCACCGGCGCACCATACGACAGACTCCGCCGCCGGCCCTTGAGGGTTGATCAACGAGAGACCCTGACGGTGAGCCCGGGCCTCTCGTTCGCTGGGGCGTACCTGATCTAGTGCTTGCCGTGGCCCTTGCCGGCGGCTTTGGCTGCCTCGTCGGCTGCCTTTTCATTCAGCCTTGGCTGCCTTATCGGCGGCCTCGTCCGCACCGACTTGGGCCTGGTCGCCAGGACCCTCGTCAGTCGATTCAACCCAGCATGTCGTTCGGGCGGCTTCGCTTACCGGACCACGGTCACGACCCCGTTTGCCTATCGACGTCGAGACCCGACGTCTGGCAGGCACTATAGGTGCCCGATGACGAACTCCGAGTTTCGTATGCCCGTGCGGCTCTGCGGCCATGACTTCGGTCCGGTGCCTAGCAGACGATGCGCTCGCACAGGCGGTGCCCGCGTCCACCGGTCGTGTCGTCTGTGGGCCCTGGAGCGTATGCTCTTCCGTGCGGAGATCGTGCTCCGCAACGCGGGGACGAGCACCGCAACATAAGGAGACTGCATGCCTCGCTCCATGTGGCGCGGCGCGATCCAATTCGGCCTGGTGACCGTGCCGGTCAAGCTGTACCTGGCCACCGAGGCGCGCGGCGGCCTGAGCTTCAACCTCCTGCACAAGACGTGCATGAATCGCATCCAGATGAAGATCCATTGCCCGGAGCACGGCGAGATCCCGCGCAGCGAGACAGTGCGCGGCTTCGAGTACAGCAAGGGCCAGTACATCGTCCTGGACGAGTCGGATTTCGAGGCGGTCCCGCTCAAGACTGTCCGCTCGATCGACATCGAGCTCTTCGTCGACGCCCAGCACGGTACAAAGGTGACGAGCTTCGTCAAGCAGGCCTACTACCTCGAGCCTGAGCCGATCGGGCGCAAGGCGTTCTACCTCCTTAAGTCGGTCCTCGCGGACGAGGGTTTGTCGGCCATCGCCAAGATCGTGCTCAAGGATCGCGAGGCACTTGCCGCGATCAATCCATACGACAGGACGATGCTTCTTTCGACCCTGTACTGGCCGGATGAGATCCGCAGCGTGGGCGAGCTCGACCTGCCTGAAGAGGAATTCGATTTCAAGCCAGCCGAGCGGACCATGGCGCAGCAGCTGGTCCAGGCGATGAAGGGCGAATTTGTGCCCGAGAACTACAAGGACGAGTACCGCGAGGCGCTGGTAGCCGTGCTCGAGGCAAAGGTCGCCGGCAAGCAGCCGGAGATGCCCAAGCCTTCCGAGGCCCCGACCAAGATCGCCGATCTGATGAGCGTCCTCGAGGCCAGCGTCGCTGCGGTACGCGAGGCGCGAGCAACGGCCGGCGCGAAGGGCGCCAGCGCAAAGTCGGCCGCGAAGACATCTGGTGCGAAATCCGCCATCGCGAAGTCAGCCAAGGTGGCCGATATCTCGTCAGGCACCAAGCGGTCCACGCGCAAGGCCGAGCCTGCACCAGCGGCCAAGCGCAAGACGGCTTGAGCCGACAGGGTTCCGCCCTGGCCCCGGAGCAGCTGCCGCTTCAGATCGACCCCGGAGAGCGTCGCGCTCTCCCTGGCCGCCTCCGGGCGATGCTCCCTGTGGCTGGCGTGGCACCTTTCGATGACCCCGCGTGGTTCTTCGAGCCATGGTGGCCGGGCGCCTCGGCTCTCGCGTACGTCGAAGATTTCCACGTTCGACTGCAGATCGAGCACCTGGCGGACCCGATGGCTGCCTTCCCCGAGCTTTCGTCAATCGGCGCCGATTTTGCGAACGACCAGCTTGTCGTCGAGGGTTCTCTGCTGGTGCTGGACGACGAAGGGCGGCCCGATCAGGACCTCCTGCGCCATCGGTTATCCGAGCCAGGGTCCAGGGAGGGATCGCCCGCGTTCGTTGCGTCGGACCTGCTCTACGACCTTGGCCAGCCGCTGCTCGGACTACAATTCGGCGAGCGTCGCCGACGGCTTGCGGCCGTGCTGACCGACACCGATCGTTGCGTGGTCAGCCGTGGCTTGCGCGGCGAAGGCATCACCCTGGCCGAGGCCATCACGTCAATGGGATTGACCGAGATCTCGGCCCGCCTCCTGTCGGCGCGTTATCGGTCCGGAGTCCGTGACGAGTCGTGGTTGCGCGTCCCGGTCGTAGAGACACCGACGGTGCCGACGAGGCCGCTCTTGACGCTACTTCAACGTCTGCCCCTATGACGGTGAGATTCCGGCGCAACACGGGCACGTGCTGTACAACTTACTAGTTGACAGTATCGAGTTTTAGTGGCATTTTGGTCGGGGGACAGTCACACAGAGAGGGAGATATTGATGCCTCGTGCCTCCGGTCGCTATTTCGACTTGGCATTTCTCGGCGCTGTCGTCGTTCTGACGCTCGCCACGGCCTAGATCCATTACTGGGTCGGCGGCATGATGCTGATGCTCAACGCCTTCGGTTACGTGGTCCTTGCGATCCTGGTTACAGTCGCGGCACTGTTCTATCAGCGTGCCCTCCCCCTCTTGTTGGTGGCGCTCGCCGCCTACGCCGCGGTGACCATCCTGGGGTGGCTCGTGATGGGGCCGTACTTTGACGTCGCATACATCGCCAAGGGCATCGAGATCGTGCTGATTGCGCTCATCGCCATTCGGCTCTGGATGACGCGTTCAGAGCTCCGGGAATCGATCGGCTGGGGTCGGTCGCTGATTGGCCGTGCCACCGCCAGGTGAGGGTCCGCACAGCCATAGGGGTCCTGGCAATCCTCGCTCTTGCCCTTGCCGCGTGTGGCGGCTCACCGACGGCAACGCCCGCCGGCACACCAGCAGTGACGGTCGAAATCTCGGCGACGAACAACATCTTCGACCGTACTGAGCTGACGGTGATCGCGGATGCGCCGTTCGCGATCCGGTTTTACAACTACGACGTCGTTCCGCACAACGTCGCTATCCGCGGCGGAGCGACGGCGCTCGTCGGCGAGATCTTCACCGGGCCCGCGGAGCGAACGCACCTTTTCCCAGCACTGCCCCAGGGCAGCTACCCCTTCCTATGCGACGTTCACCCCGAGATGAGGGGCACGCTCCTCAGCAACTGACAGTCGGCACGGCGTCGGTTTGACGGGTAGCGCGATGATTACGGTCAGGCCGTATCGACCGAGGGGGATTGCCATCTCTACTCGCCTTGCCGTAATCGCATTTGCCTGCCTGCTGGTGTTCAGCGTGACCGCAACGTCAGGCGCAGGCAAAACGGACCTTCCAGAGGACCCCCCGAATATCGTCGTGTTCTACATCGACGACGCGTCGCCGCACGACGGCAGCCTGTGGAACGACCCGGCGCGGACCCCCAACATCTACGAGCACTTCATCGAGCGCGGCATCCATTTCCCGACAGGCGATCGGTGAGGACCCACTGTGCTGTCCCGCGCGTGCCAACCTGCTTACCGGGCTGCATACGCACAACAACGGCGTCATAAAGAACGAAGCCGTCCTGTTCGACCCGTCGGAGCACATCGGCGCGGCGATGAAGGATGCCGGGTACGCATCGATGTTCATCGGCAAGTATCTCAACTGCAACGACGCCCTTATGCCGGAGCAGTGGCTTCAGCATGACGCAGCACGCTCGAAATCCGCCTTACCGGCACCAAGCGTGTCGCGGCCACCAGCACGCGGGTCGACATCGACGCCTTCCTAGTCTGGCCTTAATCCGATACACCGCTCTGTGGCGCCCCTTCGTTTCGTTGAGCTCGGCTAAAGCGGTTCCAGCCACCGGTTGACAGAGCAGGGTTGTGCTACGCGGTTGCTGCGCGGTTGATCACGAACGACGGTGAGAACGCGTCATCCAGATCGCGGCGACAACCCCGAGGGCCATTGCGGCCCCGCGGTCCAGGAAGCGTCGCTTGGCGAGCCAAAGGTACGGGCTCTGAGCGCGCGCTCGGCTGTCGAATGCACCGTGCGAACCATGGTCGCCGGCAACCGGCTGATACAGGTTGTCCGGACGGTCGGGCTCCTCGGGCTC
>JBPCLD010000187.1:0-5912 GCA_051003655.1 Candidatus Limnocylindrales bacterium
ATGCGGGTGGTGCAGTTCACCCCGCCCGGGTCTGACTGCTCGATCACGTTCGGCATCGGCTTTCCCCAGTCCGAGCCGGGCTCGTACGTGAACACCTACCTCGTCGTCGCCGATATCGAGCCGGCGCATCGCGAGCTGCGCGAACGCGGGATCGAGATCAGCGACATCTTCCATTTCGGCGCGCAAGGGCAGACGCCGGGTCCCGATCCGACGAGGGGCGACTTCCGCTCGTACGCGAGCTTCGCCGATCCGGACGGCAACACCTGGCTGCTCCAGGAGGTGCCCAGTCGCGCCTCCCTTGACAAAGAAGAACGACCCGAATGACTGACCGCTGGCGGTTCGCTTCGTGACCAAATACGCCGTCTCCGGTCGAGCTATACCGGGTCGCGCGTTAGGCGTGCTCGGCGACGGCAATATCAATAGGGCGGCCCTGCCATCTGCATAGTTCTCCAGATGTAACTGGGCATCCCGTCGGCCAACGTTTGCATTGCCCCCATGGCGCATGCAGCGAGGTGACGAGATGAACCACAATTGGGCAGATCAGTACGCACGACAGCGGTTCGATCAGCTCTCGCGAGACGCGCGCGGTGATCAACTTCTACGGATGGCTCGATCAGATGTTGAGGCTAGGAGCCCTTCGACGTCCGTGTCGATCGTGGCCAAGCTTAGGCTCGTGCTGGCCACCCTGGCCAGCCGAAGAAGGACGCGGTCAAGTTCACCGGCAAGCGAAGCTAGGCGGGCAGCGCCATGAGGTTCGCGGAGGCAGGGACGGCGCCCCCATAATCCGAGCCGTGGCTGGAAGGGTCTCGAGTGCAGTTTTAGTCGGCCGCCGAAATGAGCTCGGACGCCTCCAGGACGCGGTTGCCGGGGCCGCCGACGGGCACGGCAGCCTGATTTTTCTCGCCGGCGAGGCAGGCGTCGGCAAGAGCCGCCTGGTCGCGGAATTGGTCGCGAGTTCGCGTGAAGAGGGCCTGGCCGCGGTTGGGTCATGCGTCGAGATGGGCGTGGCGGCCATACCGTTCGCGCCGTTCAGACAGGCGCTGCGCGAGCTTGCAGGCGCTCTCGGCATCGAGCGATTGCTGGAGCTTGGCGGCGCGCGAGCCGAGCTGACGGGCCTGTTGCCGGCGGCCGCCCTCTCGCCGATGCCGCGCCCGCCCGTGGAGGAACCTATCGGTCTCGGCACGGACTCCAGCCAGGCGCGGATGTTCGAGGCGCTTCTCGAGCTGCTTCGGCGCATCGGCTCCGAGCAGCGGCTACTCCTCGTCGTTGAGGACATCCACTGGGCAGACCCGTCCACGCTCCACCTGCTCCGCTACCTCGCGAACGGCATCGCAAATGCTTCGTTTGCCCTCGTCGCCACGTTTCGCTCCGACGAGCTCCACCGGCGTCACCCGCTCCAACCGTTCCTGGGTGAGATACAGCGGAACCGATCGACAGAGCGCATCGATCTCGATGGCTTCTCGAAAGAAGAGGTGTCGGAGCAACTGGCCGCGATCATCGGCCAGCCAGCTACGCCTGAGCTGATCAACCGGGTCCACGGCCGTTCGAACGGAAATGCGTTCTACGCCGAGGAGCTTGTCGCTGTCGAGCAGAGCGGAGCGCCATTGCCCGCCGCCATGCGTGATGTGTTGCTGGCGAGAGTTGCGTCGGTTGACGCCGACACACAGGAACTTCTGCGGATCGTGGCCGCGGGCGGCGCCCAGGTCAGCACCCAGATTGTCGCGATGGTTGCCGGCTCAGAACCTGCTGAGGCGGAGGCGAGCCTGCGCGAGGCCGTCGATCGGCGGCTGATCGTGCCCACAGAATCCGACGGCGACGAGCGCCTTGCGTTCCGCCACGCACTGGTCCAGGAAGCGGTGTACAGCGAGCTTCTGCCCGGCGAGCGGGCACGCCTCCACGAGCGTTTCGGAGCGGCCCTCGCCTCGATCCACCAGCCCAACGACGCTTCGAGCGCCGAGCTCGCCTATCACTGGTACGCGGCGCACGACCTGCCGCGAGCGCTGACAGCCTCGATCGAGGCCGCCGTCTGGGCGGAAGGCAATCACGCCTACGCCGACGCCCAGCGCAATTACGAACGTGCGCTGGAACTGTGGGACCGTGTTCCCGACGCCGGCGAGCAAATAAGCATGGATCGGATCGACCTACTCGAGTGCGCTGCGAGCGCTACCGAGGAAGGCAATCCACCACGCGCGGCCGCGTTGATGCTCGAGGCCATCAAGGCTTTAGACGACACTGTCGACAGGGTCCGGCTGGGGCTGCTGAAGGAGCGCTACGGGCGTTACGCCTGGATGGCGGGCGACGGCTTTGCCGCGATTGCTGCATGTCGTGAGGCCGTCGCGCTGGTTCCAGATCAGCCGCCGACGCGGGCGCGAGCGCGGGTTTTGGCAAGCCTGGGCCAGATCCTGATGATCACGATGGTGCTCGAAGAGGCGAGGCGGACTTGCCTGGAAGCGGTGGAAACGGCCCGCCTGGTCAACGCGACCGACGTGGAAGGCCACGCACTCGATTCCCTGGGCGTGACCAACGCCTACCTGGGCGACCTCGACACCGGCTTGGGCCAGCTACGTCAATCGCTCGAGATCGCGAAGCGACTCGGGGCCATCGACGACATCATCCGCGCGCATGCAAACATCGTCGATGTCCTCGCACACAGCGGCCACCTGGCGGCCGCCGGCAGCCAGGCCGAAGAGGCGTACGAGTTCACTCGTGAGCACGGCCTTCCGCCCGCCAGCAGTGTTCTGGATCTGGCCGAAGGCGCATTGGCGTATTACCGGCTGGGTCAGTGTGACAAAGCCCTTAGGTTGCTGGAGCAGGCGCAGCGATTGGGCGTCGGCGGAGTCCCGCAGATGATGGTCGAGCAGCGGTTGGCTTTGCTGGAGGTAGGACTGGGCCGCCATGAGGCGGCGGCGGCGAGACTCGCGTCGGCCCGAACGTCGATCGAGACTGCGGTGGAAGCGCAGATGATCGCGCCACTTGTTGAAGCGGCGGCTCAGCTGGCGTTGTGGCGAGGACGCCCGCTCGAGGCACGCGCCGACGTGACCGCCGCGACCGAGAGACTGGAAGCGCGTCCGGCCTACATATCTCGCCTTGGTCCGCTCTATGCGCTGGGTGTTCGCGCCGAGGCGGATCTCTCCGCGATTGCCCGGGCACACCGCGATGAGGAGGCGCTGGACAAATCAGCCGCCTTCGCAGGCGGCTACGTGCAGACCATGCAGTCACTAAGCAATGACGCGGAGGCCGGTCTTCCCAATTTCCTGACACAGTCGACCGCCTGGCTGTCGGCTTGCGAGGCCGAGATGGCGAGACTTCGAGGAAGCAGCGACCCAGCCCTCTGGTCGCGTTCCGCGGCCTCTTTTGGCGCGATCCCCATGGCGTACCCGCGGGCGTATGCGCTCTGGCGCCAGGCTGAGGCCGAGCTGGCCGTGAGCCACAGTCGGGCTTCTGCCGTCGAGCCGCTGAAGGAGGCCCGCCAGATCGCCGTTGAGCTCGTCGCCGCGCCGTTGCTGGGTGAGATCGATGCGCTGGCCCGACGGGCGGGCATCGATATCGAGGATGTGCCAGATGCCCAACCAGGAACTTCGGCGATCGACCCACTCGGTCTGACACCACGCGAACGCGAGATCCTGAAATTGCTGGCCAGCGGCCGAACCAATCGGCAGATCGCCGAAGAGCTGTTCATCACGGTCGGCACGACCGGAACGCACGTGTCCCACATTCTCGACAAGCTTGGCGTGAGGGGCCGAACCGAGGCTGCGGACGTTGCTCACAGAATGGGCCTGATCGACTGACCTCTTTCCTTTCAGAGGCGGCCGCCAGGGCCCAATGGGCCTCCGTGCGCCGCCGTAACTAGTGCCTTACGCGCGCTGCCGGGCGATGGTCAGCCCGACGATCCGCGAGATCACGAGGGCGACGTACAGGAGGCCACAGACCTGTTCGATCATGACCCACGAACGGGCGTGGGGCAGCACCGGCACGATGTCGGACAGGCCGACGCTGGTGAGGTTCGTGAACGAAAGGAAGAGCATCTCGAACCAGGTGCGCGAGCCTTGAACTTCGATGGCGCCTAGCACGGCCGACGGTTGCTGCCACAGCCGTGAAACCGAGCCGGTCATCGCGGGCCAGTCTACGGGCGACCTATCCTGACTGTGTGACGCAGACCGCCGTCGACCGGGTCCTGACCGCCGCACCGCCGACCTTCACCGAGGCGGAGGCTGCGACCCTCGCGCGCATACTGTTCGGCGTGGAGGGAATGGCCGTCTCGGTCGCCAGCGAACGCGACCAGACGTTCCTCGTTAACGGCGACCGACCGGCTGTCCTGAAGATCTCGAACGCGGCCGAGGAGCCGGGGCAGCTTGACTTCGAGGCTCTTGCAGCCCAGCGCGTAGCCCAGATCGACCCAGACATTCCGGTCGCTCTTCCCTGGCTGGTCCGCGGCGCAGCGCACGCGCCCAGCGATCCGCAGGCCTACCGCGCTCCGACCCGCCGGGACGGCCAGACGCACTACGTCCGGATGTACGACAGGCTGCCTGGCCGCTCGTCGGTCCGGGGCGCGACCCTGAGCGATGAAGCGGTCCGCGACTGGGGGACGATGGCCGCCCGCGTCGGCCGCGCCCTGCGGGGCTTCTGGCACCCGTCGGCGGCGCGGGTGATGCTCTGGGATGTGCAGCATGCGCTCCGCCTGCGGCCGATGATCGGCGCGGTACACGATCCGGAGCTTCGAGAACTCGTTACGGCGGCGCTTGACCGCTACGAGCAGACCGTCGCCCCGGTCTGGCCCAGCCTCCGCGCCCAGGTAATCCACACCGACATGTGCGCCTCGAACACACTCGTCGACGAGGCCGGCCAGGTCACAGGGATCATCGACTTCGGTGACGCCAGCTGGACCGCGCTCGTCGTGGATCTTGCCTCGGTCATCGAGTCGATGGTCGAAGGTCGCGAAGGCGACGACGTATTTCGGGCGGCCCGCCTGCTGATCGATGGCTACGAGAAGGTCACGCCGCTCGAGGCCGGAGAGCGGGCGATCATCGGAGACCTACTCGCGGCGCGCATGTGCGCCGCAATCGTCGTGCCGGTATCACGCCTCGCGCTGTACGACAAACCCGAGACCCTCCAGCCCAGCGTCCGCGAGCTGGGCGCCACCCTCCTGCGTCACCTCGCGTCCGTTGGCTGGGACGAGGTCGCGCGGCAACTCGGCGGACGCGAGCCCGGAAAGGGCTGGTCTGTGCCCGCGCTTGCGGAGCGCCGCAGGCGGGCTATCGGGCCGGCCATGACGGACCTCTTCTACAGCGAGCCGCTGCACCTGGTCCGCGGCGAGGGCGTGTGGCTGATCGACGCCGATGGCCGACGATATCTGGACGCCTACAACAACGTGCCGACGGTGGGCCATGGGCATCCACGAGTCCTGGAAGCGGTGGTCCGCCAACAGCGACGCCTCAACACGAACATGCGCTACCTCCACGAGACTGCATTCGAGGTGGCAGAGCGGCTAATCGCCTCGACCGGCGGTGCGCTGGACGTCGTGATGTTCGTCAACTCCGGCTCGGAGGCGAACGACATCGCCTGGCGCATTGCCAAGGCCTCCACCGGTGGCATCGGCGGCATCGCGAGTGACTACGCGTACCACGGCATCACCGACGCGATCACTGCGCTGACTCCCGAGGAGTGGGGGAGTGGTCCAAAGCCCGATCACGTGCGCACCTGGCGCCCGCCCGACACGCTGCGCGGCTTCAACGGAAGCGTCGAGGATCTCGATGCGGCCATGCACGAGCTCAGGAAAGCTGGACACCGGCCGGCCGCCTCGATCATGGACGCCGTCCTGACCAGCGACGGGATCATCGACCTTGATCCCGCGATCGCGGTCGGCCTCGTGGATCGTGTACGCGACGACAGCGCCCTGTGGATCGCCGACGAGG
>JBPCLD010000188.1:0-5453 GCA_051003655.1 Candidatus Limnocylindrales bacterium
TAACCGACATCGCTGTGTTGGTGGTTGCGGCTGATGATGGCGTGATGCCGCAGACGCTGGAGGCCATCGACCATGCTCGCGCCGCGAAGGTGCCGATCGTGGTCGCCCTCAACAAGATCGACAAGGCGGACGCCAACCCCGATCGCGTCAAGACGGAGCTGTCAGAGCACGGCGTGGTCATCGAGGAGTACGGCGGCGACGTGCCGCTGGTCTCGGTCAGCGCGCGCGACGGGACCGGTATCGACGACCTGATCGACACGATCCAAATCGTGGCCGACGTCCAGGAGCTGAAGGCAAATCCCAAGCGCCCGGCGATCGGAACGGTGGTAGAGGCCGAGATGGACAAGGGCCGTGGTGCCGTGGCGACCGTGCTGGTCCAGACTGGCACACTCAACGTCGGTGACGTGGTGGTTGTCGGCGACACGTTCGGACGCGTCCGCGCGCTGCAGAACAGCCACGGTGAGCGGATCACGAAGGCCGGGCCTTCCATTCCGGCCGTCGTCCTCGGCCTTGCCGAGGTGCCTTCCGCCGGTGACACCCTGCGCGTCGTAGCGGACGAGAAGATCGCCCGGACGATGATCGAGGAGCGTCGTGCCGGCGCTACCCAGGAGACGACTGGCCGTGCCACGCTCGAGGACCTCTATCGACAGATCCAGGCGGGTCAGACCAAGGAGCTGCGCATCATCCTGAAAGCGGATGTGTCTGGCTCGCTAGGCGCCATTCGCCACGCGCTGGACCAGGTGCAGACCGATGAGGTGCGCATCAACATGCTGCACGAGGGCACCGGCGACATCAGCGACAACGACATCAATCTGGCCTCCGCGTCAGATGCGGTCGTGGTGGGCTTCAACACCAAGATCGACCCGCAGGCACGGCGGACCGCCGAGGCAGTGGGCGTCGACGTCCGTCTTTACGACATCATCTACAAGCTCACCGACGAGATGAGCGCCGCGCTTAACGGCCTCCTCGAGCCGGTTGAGATCGAGGTCGTCGAAGGCCGCGCAGAGGTGCGTCAGGTCTTCCGCAGCGGCCGCAACGTGATCGCCGGCTGCTACGTGACCGATGGCCGCATCATCAAGGGCGGGGCGCGTGTGTACCGTGGCGGTGCACTGATCGCCACCGACAGGATCGAGTCGCTGCGCCGCTTCCGCGACGACGTGCGCGAGGTCGACACGGGCTACGAGTGCGGAATCGGGCTCGCCGACTTCAACGAAGCGCAGGAAGGCGACATCATCGAGTGCTTCTCCAAGCAGATGGTTTCGCGCATCGCGACCGCCTGAGCTCGCTGACAGAGGTGCTTACCTCCGCAGTCGCCTCAGGCGCTGCTGCGCGCTTCCAGGCCGATTCGCAGCTCCGCTGCGCCTCGGACCTTCGCTTCAATGCATACCTCTGCAGCCGCCTGCGGCGCTGCTGCGCGCTCTGGCCCGATTCGCAGCTCCGCTGCGCCTCGGACCTTCGCTTGCGATGAGCGGGCGTACGAAGCGGCTGGACGAGCTGCTGCGCGAAGAGATAAGCGCGGTCCTCCAGCGCGAGGTTGATGATCCGCGCATCGGCTTCGTGACCATCACCGACGTCGAGACTACGTCCGATCTGAGTCACGCCAACGTTTGGGTATCGGTGATTGGCTCTCCGGACGAGAAGCGCCAGACCTTGAGCGCCCTGTCTCATGCGATGCCGTTCGTGCGCCAACGCCTGGGAAGGCTCCGGTTGAAGAAGATCCCCGACCTGCACGTGAAGGAGGACGAAACCGCGGCGCGCGGTACGCGCCTTCTCCAGATCCTCGGCGACCTCGAGCAGGGCAACGAGGGCGTCGTGCCGGAGCTGCCAGAGAGCCTGCCCACGCCAACCGGGGTGTCGGCTATCGAGCCGGTGCCGCCCAGGCTCCCCAGGCGCAGGCGGACACGACGTTGAGCGCCGCCGCAGCCCTCGACCTGACCTCGCTTACGCCGGCTGACATTGCTGCCGTACCGTCGCAAGTGGTCGAGCGCATCCGGTCCGCACGCGTCGTGCTCACCGTGTGCCACGAAAACCCGGAGGCAGACGCACTTGGCTCGGCCCTCGCCGTCGCACTCGCGGTCGAGGAGCTGGGCGGTCGGGCAACTCCGGTGTGCGCGGATCCGGTTCCGCAGATGTACGACTTCATGCCGCGCATCGACCGCTTTCGCCAGGATCCTGATCCGGCCCTCGATTACGACCTGATCGTTGTCGGCGACTGCGGCGAGCTCGAGCGCATCGGATCAGTTCTCGGCCGCCACGCGGAGCTGTTCGGCCGTGTGCCTATCGTCAATATCGATCACCACATCTCCAATGCCGGCTTTGGGATAGTCGACTGGATCGATGCGACTGCCGCGGCCACGTGCGAGATGGACACGCTGCTGATGCCCGCGCTGGGCGTGCCGCTGACGGCCGCCGACGGGGCCATCGTTGCCGCCCTCATCGCCGGCGTGGTGATCGACACCGCCAACTTCCAGCATCCGAACGTGACGCCGCGAACGCTGCGAGTGGCTGCCGAACTGGTTGCTGCGGACGCACCGCTGGCGCCGACCGCTCGGCTGCTGTATCGGACCAAGCCAAATCGGCAGCTGAAGCTTTTCGGCCTGGTCCTCGGCCGGCTGGAGCAGGATCTCGACGGTCGGCTGGTCTGGGCTTCCTTGTACGAGACCGACTACGCCGCGACGGGCAGTAATTCGCAGGATGCCGAGGGGTTGAGCGACCTGCTCAGCCAATCGGCAGAGGGCGCCCTGGTCATCATGTTCCGCCAGAACGCCGACAAGACCAAGATCAGCGTCCGTACTCGTGACGGCGGACTCGACGCCACGGTGCTCACCGGCGAATTCGGTGGGGGCGGACATGCTCGTGCGGCCGGGGCAACCATCGACCTGCCCATTGACCAGGCGATGCCGGCGGTGCTCGCAGCCAGTCGGCGGATGATCGCCGGCAGTGACTGAGCCCGCTCCAGCCGCAACTCCACGACCGGTAGTCAACGGCATCCTGGTCGTGGCCAAGGCGCCGGGACCAACGTCGCACGACATCGTTGCCCTGATCCGTCGCTTGACCGGCGTCCGCAGGGTTGGCCATGGCGGAACGCTCGACCCGTTCGCCGCGGGCGTGCTACCCGTATTCGTGGGCCATGCCACCCGTCTCGTCGAGTACCACCTGCGCGACGACAAGGAATACCGCGCGCTCGTCGCCTTCGGGGCCCGATCGACCACAGATGACCTCGACGGCGAGCTGACGCCAACCGGCAGCGCTCCGACCCGCGAGCAGGTCGAGGAAGCCTTGGCCAGCTTTCGAGGAGAGATCGAGCAGATCCCGCCCGACTATTCCGCAGTTCGAGTTGCCGGGCGCAAGGCATATGAGCTCGCCCGGCACGGTGAGAAGCCTGAGCTGCGGCCACGTCGGGTGACGATCCATCGGTTCGAGCTGACCGACTGGGACGGTGCTGATCCCGCGCGGCCAGTCGTCTCAGTAGACGTTCGCTGCTCGGCCGGAACCTACATCCGCTCGCTGGCACGCGATCTCGGCGAGCGGCTGGGCAGCGGGGCTCACCTGGCCGCGCTCACGCGCACTGCGAGTGGCCCCTTCATGCTCGACATGGCACGGCCGCTGGAGGAGGTTCGCTCCACCCTGGCGGACGGACGCGCTGCCGAGCTCATGCTGCCGATGGACACGGGGCTCGAGGGCTATCCGGTGTTGACCGTTGGTGAGCAGGACGTGGCGAGCCTCGCGCGCGGGCAGCAGCTTCGCCGCGCCCGGGACACGATTGCCGACGGCCTGGTGCGCGTCGTCGACGAGTCCGGCAGACTCGTGGCGATCGCCCGCGCCACGGGCGGTCTGATCAAGCCGGAGAAGGTCTTCGTCACGGCCGCGGGATAAGGTCGAGCCATGAGGGTGCTTCGGAGCATCGAAGAGCTGCCCGCCGACATGCGCTTCGCGCTCACGATAGGCATGTTCGATGGCGTCCACCGCGGGCACCAACGCGCGATCGCGACGCTCGTCCGCACGGCACGCAGAGCCAGGGCCGAGGCCGTCGTGCTCACGTTCGACCCTCATCCGGCGCAGGTGTTGCGCGGCAGCGCACCGCCGCTTCTATCTGCGCCGGCGGAAAGGATCGGCCGACTGGCACGGCTCGGTGTCGACACGACCGTCGTCCAGCGATTCGACGCTGCCTTCGCCGATCAGACGCCCGATGCTTTCCTGCAGCGCATCTGTGCGCGGCGGCGGCTGGTCGCGCTTGTCATGACCGGCGAGTCCGCCTTTGGCCGAGATCGGGCCGGCGTCCTCGACCGGATCAGGCAGCTGGCCGGAGAGATGAGCTTTCGCGCTGTCGAGGTTGCGCGACTCACCGCCGACGGCGGGACGATTTCCAGCACGCGGCTGCGCCGAAAGCTGGCCGACGGACGCCTGGCCGAAGTTCGACGCCTCCTCGGACGCCGCTATGCGGTCATCGGTCGTGTCGTCGCCGGCGAGCGACGCGGGCGCACGCTCGGCTACCCCACCGCGAATCTGGCGTTCGACGCTCCAGTTGCCCTTCCGCCGGACGGCGTCTACGCGGTACGCGTCACGTGGGGCGGATCGGATCCTTTGGAGCCCACTAGAGCCGCCGACGGCGTTGCCTCGCTGGGCGTCCGTCCAACGTTCGGGGGCGGTGAGCGACTTCTCGAGGTCCATCTCTTCGACGTCGACGACGACCTCTATAGCCAGGACGTGCGCGTGGAGTTCGTACGCCGCCTTCGCGGCGAGAAGAATTTCTCCTCGGCCGACGCGCTCGTCGACCAGATGGACCGTGACGCCGCGCGCGCCAAGAGCGTGCTCGCGAGCGCATAGCTGCTGACGGTGCCACAGCCCTCCAGCGACACTCCAGACAAGGAGACAGAAACGGCACGGCCTGCACCTGAGCATGCGCTGTGTCCGGAGCGGCAACCCGTATGACCTCGCCGGCATCGCTGTCCACGACCGGATATGACTGGTCGAGGGACACGGCCGGTACATGCCGCCCGAGGTCCGCGCTGCGCTGGCGCCGCTCCGCGAGTCGCTCGCCCAGGACTACGGCGGCAGCGGCCGTTCGATCATCCTTCTCGTGCGCTGAGTGACGCGAGCCCACCGTGGGCGACGGGGCGTCGAAACCGAACGCCTGTTAGACTCCGGCGGAACTAGAACAAGGAAAAAACCGGAGGAACGGGTGCCCCTGGCGCGAGAAGCCAAGGAAGGGATCGTGGCGGAATATGCCCGATCAGAGACAGACACAGGCTCGCCTGAGGTCCAGATCGCGCTCCTGACTGAGCGAATCAAGGACCTGACCGAGCATCTGCGTGCCTTCCCCAAGGATAATCACTCGCGTCGTGGCCTGCTCAAGCTCGTCGGGCAGCGACGGCGATTGCTTGCGTATCTGATGCGCAAGGACAACGCCCGCTATCGCGCCGTTATCGGCAGCCTCGGACTGCGCCGCTAAG
>JBPCLD010000189.1:0-7080 GCA_051003655.1 Candidatus Limnocylindrales bacterium
GGTGACGAGCGGCAGCTGCGCAGGCATGCTGATAGTGAACTTGTGGTCGACGACGCGATTGCGCTCACTGTTGAACGAGCTTTCGACCAGCCGCGCGATCTGGATCGGCTCTCGGCCGATCTCGAGCCGCCGACCCTCGACCCGGGTGATGATCAGCAGGTCCTCGGTCAGCCGATGCAGTCGGTCAGCTTCGTCGGCGATATCGGCCAGGTGCTGGGAGATGACTTCTGGCGCCATCTCCGTGTGGCGTCGCTCGAGCACGTGGCTCATGCCGTAGATGGTCGTGATCGGCGTTCTCAGCTCGTGGCTGAGGACGCCCATGAAAGCGTCTCGATAGCGCCGATCGACCGTTTCCTGTTCGTGCCGCGTGGCCAGTTGGTCGGCCAACAGCTGGCTCGCCGTGCGCTCGAGCTCGAGGGCCTTGGTCGCGTTCAGGAGGTCGGTCTCCCAGCGCGAGCGGGCGTGGAAACGAACCACGACGACGTGGTAAAGGATATCTGGGCCGCTGTCGTCCCGGATCGCATTGAGCAGCACCGGCACCGCCCCGTCTGGTCCGCCGGCCAAGTGCAGGAACATCTCGTCGACACGGCCGTCTGCCCTGAGCATTGGATAGACATGAGTCTGGAAGAGGACGCGCGAGGGCGCGGCGAGAAACACATCAACCGGCTGGCCGATCAGCTCGGCTGGCGTCCGACCGGTCATTGCGGCCATCGCCGGGTTGGCGCTAACGATGCGCATGTCCTCGGAAAGCGCAACGATGCCGGCCGGTATCAGGTCGAGCACCGAGGTCACACCGGGTCCGCGACCCGCTCTAGCTTTCGCTCACCGAGGTAGTCCGCCATCAGGGCGATCGTTTCCGCAGGATGACTGACATGCGGACAGTGGCCGATGGCGTCGATCATCTTCAGCCGGCTGTCGGCCATCTGGTCGTGGACATAGGCCCCAACCTCGAGCGCGCGACCGCGTCCTGTGAGCACTGCACGATCAGCGACGGCGTCGTCACCCGGGCCAAATCTGCGCGGTTGTCGGCGTGAAAGGTGACGTCGGCAAACTGGCGTGCCATCACCGGGTCGATCGAGCAGAAGGTCGCCTCGAGGTCGGTGCTCAATTCAGGCCGATCGGGATTGCCCATCACGATCGGCGCCAGGAACGCGGCCCAACCAACGGCATTGACGTCCATCATCTGCAGCAGCCCGTCGATGTCGGCCGCGGTGAAGCCGCCGCGGTATTCGGGCAGGTCGTCGAGGTAGCGCGGCGAGGGAGTGAGCAACACCAGGTCGCTGAACGTTTCGGGGCTCCTGTTCGCGGCGAGAATGGCGATCGATGCGCTCACCGAATGCGCCACCACGATGACGTCGCTCAACTCGAGCGCCCGACAGATCTCGAGGATGTCGTCGGCGTAGCCGTCGAGACTGGCATACCGCTCCGGGTTATAGGCCCTGCGGTCGCTGGCGCCGGCGCCGATGTAGTCGAAGGTGACCACCCGGTATTCGTCCTCGAAAGCCGGCGCCACGAAGCGCCACAGGGTCTGGTCACAGCCGAAACCGTGGGCAAAGACCATCGGTTGGCCGCTCGGATTGCCGGTTACCCGGACGGCATGGCGGGTCAGAACATCGCTCATCACGTGCTCAGAATAGGCGGGCGGGCCGCAAAGGATTGGAGCGGGAGACGGGATTCGAACCCGCGACATTCTGCTTGGGAAGCAGACGACGTCCGTGTCGGACGATGTCGTCTAGTGCCCTTGTGAGCGTGAATCGGGGGTGTTGGACGGCTCGGCGTGACGGCCTGTAAGGGCCTATTCCGCGCAGTCTGTTAGCGATCCGTTAGCGAAAACGGGTTACGTCGGTACTCGTCCCTCGCTGATCTCCCGCAGGCATCCAGCCGGGCGGCGTGGCGGCGTGGAGCTCGTCCCAGGCGTCTTCGAGTGTCATGGCGGCAGAGATTGTCGCCCTGCCGCCATGCCTGATCCGGCGAAACGGTCGTCTACTGGTCCAGGACTCGCGGCCAGCGGCTCAGACGCCGCAGCGCTCCCGATAGCCGAACGCGGGACGCAACACCCAGGCAAGCGATCAGGGACATGTCTTCGCAGGTGCCGCTCGCGGTCGCACCTATCGGAACCTGGGGCGGCAAAGTTGGGCCACGGGGGCTCTACCGAGCGGAGGGTTGCACGACGGTGACCATTTCGCAGTTGGCGGCAACCGTGTCTGTCGGATCGGCGAGCACTCTATCGTCGCCCGGGCCACAGTTCACCACGTCGGCGCTCTCGTCGCCCGCCGCCCAGATGGCGTCGTCGCCGCGCCCCCCGTAGTACGTGTCTGCGCCTGGCCCGCCGACGAGGAAATCACTGCCGCGCCCCCCGTAGAGCGTGTCGCCACCACCGTCACCGAAGATGCGAGCGTCGCCCCTGTTGCCGTAGAGCGTGTCGCCGCCCCTTCGGCCCTGGATGCGGTCATCGCCGCCCCGGCCAAAGATGGTGTCGGCATGGTCAGTCCCGACCAAGTTATCCGCCCCGGCAGTACCGACGATGGTTGCCGCCATCGCGGCACCGGGCAACACGAGCAGCGCGGCTGCCACAACCGCTGTGATGAGCCCTGCTCGACGCAGGCGCACCTTGATTCCCGAAATAGACATGGGCTTCCTCCTATCACTCGCCGTCGGCCGACACGACGCGGACGATACGGCAGCAGCGCACCGATGCCCGCGACTGAGACTCACGGCACTCGGCCTCTGGGGTGGCCGCCATGAACCCTTGGGTTCCGCAACGGGCACCCGGTGCTCCAGCATGGTCACGCCGTCTCCATCGTGTGTCAAGGACGCCGGAGAGTTGGTAGTGTCTCAGTTTGAGGTAAGCGCCTGAGCAACCCCGGCAAGGGCGGATATAGGATCGGCTGCCCGATAAGTCCTTTGCTCGCCGGCAGGCCCGATGACGACGGCGATCCAGTCATCCGATCGTTTGTCGCGCGCAAGGTCTGTCGATGCGAACCGTAGCCTGTCGAGGCTCCAGCCTGCGGGGGTAGCGCCGGGTGAAACTTCGCGCCCGTGCGGACTTCTGAGCTTGGGGCCGATCTCAGCGGTCTGCATCCGTCACGGGATCACGCTCGCGCCACGCTCGCGCGCCGTCCGATCGGCGTCCTCGTGTTCGGCGGCCCAATCGGCCAAGTCGCGCCGTGCACGGGCAATCACCATCTCCTGCTCGGCATGGCGCCGGCCGCGGTTAAAGGGGCTGAGGTCGTGCTTGATGTTGAGCTCGGCATGAGCGAGGCGGCGCTGAGCCGCGGCCATTTGTGAGCGCGTCCACTCGACCCGCTCCGCCGCGCCGCGGCGCGCGTCGGCCTCCTTGCGTTCCCGCATGCGCCGCTCCGCGTCGAGCAGACGCCTTGTCACCAACGACAGTCGCCCTGCTGCGCCGCCACAGGCGCCAGCAAGCCGCTCGGCGGCTCCTGGCCGGCTCGGCTTATCAGGACCGCGACCTGGTGTTGCCAGCGCCATAGGCACTCCTGTCGAGCCGGGCACGATCCTGCGGACGTGGTATCGCGTGCTCGAGTCGGCTGGCGTCGGACACGTCCGCTGGCACGACCTACGGCACGCTCACGCGACGCTCATGCTCGGCCAGGGCATACACCCGAAGGTGGTCAGCGAACGGCTCGGCCACGCCAGCGTGGCAATCACGCTCGACACGTACAGCCACGTCCTGCCCGGCCTTCAGGCGGCGGCGGCGGAAGCGCTCGACGCGGTGCTAGTGGCTCCCGAACCCGCCGAGCTGGCTCGGTGACTCCGCAGGATCCGTTAGCGATCTGTTAGCGAAACGAGAATCGGCCCGTCCGACAAGGCGCAGAAAGAGCCGATTTCACGCTCAGGAAGTGGAGCGGGAGACGGGATTCGAACCCGCGACATTCTGCTTGGGAAGCAGACACTCTGCAAGCTGAGTTACTCCCGCTCGAGCAGCGCCGCCGGATTTTACTCGCCCTGTCTCTGGGCGTCTCGCCTCCAGTAACGGCTCGATAAGCCGCTGGTGAGCAGTCGTCGCGATGCTCGCGCGATGGCGAGTCGAGTGCGTGTTGTCCAGGAGGCGATGGTGCGCTGGGCGAGGATCTGGCCCGAAGTTGCCGCTGAGCTCCGTGAGGCTCGCCTTGCATTGGGCTTGACGCAATCCCAGGTGGCATCGGCGATCGGAACCTCGAGGTCACGAATCGGGCGGATCGAACAGGCGAAGATCCGCCGCGCAAGCATCGAATACCTGGTCCGGCACGGCGCAGTGGTCGGACTGCGTGGATCGTTCAAGTACTACCCCGTCGGTGGAGCGATCCGTGATGCAGCCCAGGCGCGGTACATAGCACGCTTCCTGGAACGGATCGGCCACGCCTGGCAGGTCAAGCTCGAGGTTCCGGTTCCGATTCCAGGCGACCTGCGAGCTGTCGACGTCATGCTCTTGGGCGCCGGCTGCCGGATCGCAGTCGAAGTCATAACGCGGCTCAGGGATCTCCAGGCGCAGATACGTGCGGCACAGCTCAAGCAACGCGATCTCGGCGCCGATCGATTGATCATCGTGATAGCCGGAACCCACGCCAACCGCGCCGCAATGGCCAGCGGCCGCACCACCCTGCTGGCCACGTTCGAGCTGGACACGCGTCGCGTGCTCGCGGCCCTCGCGACCGGTGATGATCCGGGGCGGGACTCGTTCATCGTGCTCGACTGAGGTGCCGCCGAGCGCACCTATACGCCACTCACTGGCTGAATGGGCGATTTCCAGCCCGCAATCGCGACTATGGATGAACCCTGCGTGGCCGACGCGTGCGGTGGAGGGCACATTCCGGCCGTGCGTGGCCGTTGGGTACTAACAATCGCCCAGCGTGGCGCGGGCAATCGCCCAGCGTGACGCGGGCACACTTGGGCCGTGCGTGGCCGTTGGGGTACTACCAATCGCCCAGCGTGGCGCGGGCAATCGCCCAGCGTGACGCGG
Source organism: Candidatus Limnocylindrales bacterium (assembly GCA_051003655.1). Classification (GTDB taxonomy): domain Bacteria; phylum Chloroflexota; class Limnocylindria; order Limnocylindrales; family CSP1-4; genus JALYGJ01. The sequence continues at coordinate 4,961 of JBPCLD010000189.1, forward strand.
GCACGAGCGGGAACCCCTGCTATCGTCGCTGAATGGGCGACCAACGAGCCCCGCTCGAGGTGCGCTGGCTGGGGCGCGTCGGCTACCGCGACGCGTGGCAACTGCAGCACGAGCTTGTCAGCAAGCGGCGCGCGGGGGAGATCCCCGATCAGCTGCTGCTGCTGGAGCATCCGGCTGTCCTTACCCTCGGGCGCCAATCGGACCCCAGCCACATCCGGGCAACCCAGGCCGAGCTCGCCACCCGCGGCATTGAGGTCATCAAGGTTGAGCGTGGCGGAGAGGTGACCTATCACGGCCCAGGGCAGCTCGTGGCCTACCCGATCATCAAGCTCGCGGAGCGCGACCTGCTCGTCCGCCCGTTGGTGCGCGCCCTCGAGCAATCGATGATCGACACCTGTGCCGGCAACGGAGTCGAAGCAGGGCGACGCGAGGGGTATCCCGGCGTGTGGTGCGACCCGGAGAGCGCCGCACCACGCAAGATCGGCGCACTGGGGATGCGCATCGAGGGCGGCGTCAGCTACCACGGCATCGCGCTCAACGTCACAACCGATTTGACAGACTTCAAATTGATCGACGCCTGTGGCCTGCCTGAGGCCGAGGTGACATCGATCGCCAGTGAGGCAGGTTGGCCAGCGGGACAGTCGGCCCCGTCCACGGCCAGCGTAGCCAACGCCGCTGACCGGTTCGAGCACGCCTTCGTTCTGCGGCTCGAGCAGGCGACGACGTCAGATCGGGCCGACGCGGCGCTGATCGGCGCCATCTAGGGCGGACTGCAGGAAGTGGCCCGCGGACTGTTCGAATTGCGCAAGGATGCGGTGACCGGGTGGTGGGTCGCGGTCGTGGTCGATCGCGAGTTCAACCCGCAACGATTCAACAAGCCGGCCGAGCACTCCGGCCAGGCGGTCGAGGAGTGCGCCAACTGCGCGGCGGCGGGTACGGATGGCGTGGGCCTGCGGATGCTCAAGCCGGACGCATTCATCGTCGCCGGAACCGAGCGCGAGCAGAAAGAGGCCGAGCCGGACGGCCGAGAGCCAGAGCTCGGACTGGTTGGCGACTCTGGCTCGTGGCAGACGATCGTCGCGCCACGCGGGCACCACGAGTCGTTCGCCGAGACCGCGCCGCGGATCGCATTCGAGCTGCTTGCGCGAGCGCGAGACGTGCTCACGACTGCCCGAATGGCCGAGAAGACCGAGTACCTCCAGGTCGTGCAGAACTATGGTCGCCAGGCGGGAGCATTGACCGACCACCTGTGCCTCGATTTCTACGACTTGCCGCAGATCCCGCATCGCATCGGGGAGGAATTGGGCGGCGCTGCACGCTACGTGATCCGCGAGGGCGTCTGCCCTTACTGCAGGCTCGTGCGCGACGAGGTCGCGAACCCGACCCGGCTCGTGTTCGAGGACGCAGCCAGCGTCGCCTTCGCGCCGTACGCGTCTCGCTCGCCGTTCGAGCTGTGGGTCGTTCCGCGCCACCATGATGCGGACTTCGGCACGGCCACGGACGCCCAGCTGGTGAGCGCCGCCGACACGCTCCAGCGCGTGCTGCGGCTGCTCGGCACGCTCGGCGGCCCTGCCTACAACCTGATCCTGCACACGGCTCCGCTGCGCGAGCGCGTCGACGAGACGTTCCACTGGCATTGGGAGATCCACCCGCGCCTGCGCGAGATCGCCGGGCTGGAGATCGGCACCGGCCTGCCAGTCAACCCGGTGTCGCCGGAGGAGGCTGCCGCACAGCTGCTGGACAGCGCTCGCGCCGAAGCGATCGAGACCGGCGTGGCCACCGGTCCGCGCTCGTGGGACGAGGTCGTGGTGCGATGAAATCGTCACATCAGGTGACCGTGAGACGTCACACCAGCCAGGAAAGCGCCTCCATCCGGCGCGTCCCCACACCCCAAGAGTGGGGCAACCCACCGGAGCTGGTTACTGGCGAGTGCTTGAAGCCCGAACGTCAACAGTCACGGACGTCACGGTGACGACGGATCGGGCAACTGCGCGCGCCTTTGTCGAGCGCCTCTATGCGGCGCATCACGGTGAGATATATGCCTACCTGGCGCGCATGCTGCGCGACGACGAGCTGGCGGCCGATTTGACGCAGGAGACCTTCGTCAAGGCGTACCGCGC
>JBPCLD010000190.1:0-7600 GCA_051003655.1 Candidatus Limnocylindrales bacterium
ATCGAAGCCCTTCATGAAGCTGACCGGTCCGCTGGCGATGCCGCCGCGGCTGAGCTGCTCCTTCTTGCCCCGGAGGGGACTCAGGTTGACGCCGGCGCCCGAGCCGTACTTGAAGAGCATGGCCTCAGTCTTGGCCAGGTCCATGATGCTGCCCATGTTGTCCTGTACCGAGTTGATGAAGCAGGCAGAGCACTGTGGCTTCTCTTCCACGCCCACGTTGAACCAGACCGGCGAGTTGAAGGCCATCTTCTGATGAACGAGGAGATGGGTCAGCTCGGCTCTGAAGGTTTGCAGGTCTTCGTCGGAGGCGAAGTAGTGCTGGGTGGCAGCCCAGCCGGCGATGGTGTTGACGACGCGGTCGATCAACTGCTTGACGGAGCGCTCACGGCCTGGTGTGCCGACATGCCCGCGGAAGTACTTGCTGACGACGACGTTGGTGGCCAGCTGGCTCCAGAAGGATGGGACCTCGACGTCGTTCTGCTCGAAGACGGTCCCGCCCGACTCGCTCTTGATCTCTGCCGAGCGGAGCTCCCATGTGATCTCGTCGTACGGGTGGACGCCGGGAGTGGTCCAGCGGCGCTCGAAGGTCAGACCCTTGGCGCCGTGACCGGTGAAGCGACCCCGATCGTCGATGGGGCCGGCGGCCGGCTTCAGCGCTGGATTCCGCGCGATCACCTGTGTTCCATCAGCCTTCGTCTCGGTCTCTCCGCTGGCCGCAGAGCCGGTCGCTCGACCCATTTACCTCTCCCTCTCACACCTCTCACGGGGGCCGACTTGGGGCATCTTGTGCGGCCACCCGTATCCGCCAATGCTAGGCACGCCGGATGGCACTGTCAAGCCGAAAAACACAACATGTGGGGTCGAATAGTCAGGCTGTACCACTAGTCCTAGTGTTTTGGGCAAAATCGCAGTGGGCAGCCTGTGGAGCATCAGTGGACCGTCTGGGGACCATGCGTGGGTGGTTGGTGCGGCTTATGCACACCGCCGTACCTAGTGTGTGTGATGCCCCCGCCGCACCGACCCGGCGCGGGTGTCCTCCACGAGGTCAACCCAGCGGCTGTCAGGAGTCCGATGTTCGGTGGCATTACATTCAGCCTTGGAGCCTAAGCCGAACCTGCTCCTCGAGGACATCGCGTCGCGGTCGAGGTCCTGAAACGCGCGAATTGGGCTCAGGTTGTCCTTCGTGGGGACATCGCCGGCAGTTGCCTCCGGGCCATGGGTCGCCGGCTGCGGCGCTGGGTGGCCCCGAATCTCGGTTCGCGTCCGGCGAGGCGAACGACCGATGAAGTACATCTTGCAGATGACGATTGCGAGTTCGCGTTCGGACTCGACCTGATCCTTGACGTACTCGAGGGACTACGAGTCGCTCCCGAAAGCTGAGCTTCACCGAGCCCATCTGGGAGATGGTCCCAGCGACGCTCATGGACGCTTCGCTAGCCTTCGCATGTGGCTGAGTCGGACCTCAGGACGAACCCGGACGCGCTTCCCGATGCAGAGCCACCGCGCATCGGCCGCTATCCCGCCAACGGCACGACGCTATACGCGGAGGTGCGCGGCTCGGGTCCCGGTAGTGCTGTTGATCCACGCTGGCGCAGAGGACGCCGAGGAATGGCGTCCGGTTGCGGAGCGCCTGCGTGACTTCACCACCGTCACCTATGACCGGCGCGGAACGCTGCGGAGCGGTCGCGACAACTGGCCAGGTGAGGGCTCGGCCCAGCACGCAGACGACGCGGCCGGGCTGCTCAGAGGGCTCGGCCTAGACGATGGTCTCGTGTTCGGGGGCAGCTCGGGCGGAAACATCGCGCTCCAGCTAGCGCTGCGCCACCCGGGCCTCGTCCGCCGCGCCCTCGTCTGGGAGCCGGGCCACTTGCGACAAGTGCCGGACGGACAAGAGGTCTATCGGCGGATGCGTAACGCCGGGTTCGAGCACCTTGCTGCGCACCCAGACGATTGGGCGGGAGCATACGCGGCCGTATTGCGCTCCCTCGCCCTGATGCCGGATCAGCCCCCCGGCGCGCCGGCCGCCGCAACTCACGCCCGCTCGTGGTATGACGAGCGCGAGGAAGGCAACGCCGAAGCGCTCATGCTCGATGACATTCCGATCCTGACCGGCGAGCTCATCGATGAGGCGGATCTCGCCTCAGCGGCCGTCGACATCCGGTTCGCGTTCGGGACGAGAACGGCCCCGATCTTTCGTGAGGTGACTCTCCACCTCGCCGCCGTCCGCGACACCACACCTGACATCGTGCGCAAAGCCGGCCATGTCATCCTCTACCAGCCCGACGCGGCCGCAGCCTACATCCGCGGGCAGAGCGGTGCGTGAGTCGCCCGTACCGTGCTTCTGGAGGGGGTCGGGAGGGGCGGCGTCAGCCTGAGTGGCTCGATCCGGCCGTGGTTGCGGCTGCGGCTGCGGCGGCCGCCGCCCGGCGTTCGATGAAGGCGACCAGCGGCGAGTCGGCTCCAAACTTCGCCGCATTCGACTTCGCCATCGCCAGCAGCTCGTTGCCCTCGGCCGTCCGGCCCGCGCGGAGCAGGAGCTCGGCCAGCCCGATCTCTTCCTCCCACGGGTTGAAGTCGGTACCCCGAATCACGGCGAGCGCGTCGCGAAGCAGCCGCTCGGCTTCCTCGACCCTTCCCTGCGCCGTCCGGACCAGGCCGAGCACCATCGCGGTGGAGGCGACCGTCGCCCAGTCGACCTTGCCGGTCAGCCGCACGGCCTCCTCGGCGTGCTGTTCCGCACCAACGATGTCACCCATGCCCAGCAGGGCCTGGGCCATGAGCCGATGCACCTCGGGTAGGTAGCCAACGTGTTCGAGCACCAGCCCCATCGCGCGCTCGTACAAGCTCAGCGCTTCAGGCAGCCGGCCGCGCAGCAGCTCAACATTGCCCGCCACCTGGTATGCGCTGTGGGCCTCGGTGCGGTCGCCGAATTCCTCCAGGACGGCGCCCGCCGACAGGAGCAGTCCAATTGCCTCGTCGTCCTTCCCTGAAATTCCGAGGAAGATGCCGTACGTGCGGTCTAGGCGTGCGCGCGTGAGACGGCTCGGGCTTCTAGCGGCGAGCGCCCGCGCCTCGTCGAGTAGGCGTTGGCGTGCCGCCATGTCGCCGCGGTGCGCGGCGACCCCGATCATGTGCACCAGCGCGTCCGCTTCGCGGCTGATCCACCCAATCTCGCGCGCAACTCGCCTCATGTCTGTCCACGCGCTCTGAGCGCGATCCAGGTCGCCGTGCCACCAGCCGCCCCAGCCCAACATTTCGTGCGCCAGCACCAGGAAACGCGAGTCATTGGCCTCGGCCAGAAGATCTCGCGCCCTTTCGATCTCAGCCAGAGCGGCGTCGGCGTCGGACGTCTCCAGTCGGAGCCATACATCGCCCGCCTTGAAGATGATTGCTCGACCCTGGAGGTCCTTGCGTCCGGCGGCAGCTGCCTCGACCTCCAGCTCCGCGCCGGCGGCCCCGGCGAGGCGGTACTCGGCAAGGCGCCACAGCGCATCGGCGCGCAACCCCTGCAGCTCGAGACGCGTATCGCCAGGCGCGGGTTCGAGCGCCAGCGCCCTTTCGGCAAACGTTCGGGCCGCGCGTGCGTCGTCGCGGGCGAGCGCCCTCCGAGCCGAGGCCTCGAGCGCGGCCACCGCACGATCCCGGGAGTCGCCATCTACGCCGCCTTCCAGCTCACGACGCAGCAGCACCGCCTGCTCGAGGTGGTAGGCCTCGATCTCGGCGAACTCCTCGATCCGGTCGCCCGCCCATGCGCGCAGCCAGTCGGCCACGGCGCGGTGCAGCTCGGCCCGGCGTGCCTTGGGCAGCGTGGCGTAGGCGACGTCGCGGATCAGGATGTGGCGGAAGCGGAAGGTCGGTTCGTCAGGCACGCGCTCCTCGGTGATCAGGTCACGCAGGATGGCGTCCTCGAGGTGCTGCTGGAGGGGCGCGGCCTCCGTTGCCGGTGCAATCGCCGCCACGGCCGAGCGTTGGAAGATCCGACCAACGACCGACGCTGCCTGGAGCGTGGCCCGCTCCGAAGTCGGCAGCGTGTCCAGCCGCGCTCGGATGAGCGCCTCGACGTTGTCCGGGACGCGGACGTCGGCCGCTTCTCGTTTGGCGACCCAATGGTCCCCCTGCCGCTCGACCATGCCTTCCTCGATCAGCATCCGGACGACCTCTTCGACGAACAGCGGGTTGCCCTCTGCCCGATCCAGTACCCGTTGGCGCAGCTCAGCGGGCAGGTCGTCGACCGCCAGCAGGGCGCCCAAGAGGGATCGGGACTCCTCCTCGCTGAGTGGCTCGAGGTGAATCCGGCTCGCTTCCATGTGCCCACTGCCCCACGCCGGGCGGTTGTCGAGCACCTCGGGTCGCGATGTGCAGATGACGAGCAGTGGCGCGTCGCGCGTCCACGTGACGACGTATTCGATGAGATCCAGGAGCGCGGGCTCGGCCCAGTGGATGTCCTCGAAGACGAGTGCGAGTGGGCCTCGCGTCCCGATCACGTGCTCGGCCAGCCTGCGAAGGCCCCACGCGATCTCGCGGTCAGCACCCTCGACTGCGCCCTGCGAGTCATCGCCGACGCCGATGATCCGCGCCAGCCGATCCGCCACGTCGCCGTCCGGACTGACCTGGGCCATCAGGGCGCGTGACTCCTCGGCAGTGGAATCGGCGCCGATGCCGGCCAGCTCGCGGACCATCTCGGCCACCGCCCAGTACGTGATGCCGTCGCCGTACGGCAGGCAGCGGCCGCGAACCATCGACCAGCCTCCGTCCATGAGCTTGGCCGTGGCTTCGCGCACCAGCCGGCTCTTACCGACGCCGGGTACGCCGAGCACCGTGAACAGCGCCGCCTTCCTGCCGCTGAGCGCGCGCCGAGCCGAATCGAGCAGCATGGCGAGCTCATCCTGGCGCCCGGTCATCGGCGCCTCGAGGCCGGGGACGCCGCGCGGACGACCCACCTCGCTGGCGATTTCCGAAACCCGCCAGGCAGCGAGGGCGTGGTTGCGGCCGCGGAGCTCGAGCTCGCCCATTGGCTCGGCGGTGACCAGCTCGCGCACCTGATCGTGGGCGACCGCGCCGATGACGATCTCGCCCGGCTCGGCCTGCTGCTCCAGCCGGGCGGCGACGTTCATCGTGTCGCCGGTGGCCATGGTCGCGCCACCGAACGGATCGCCGACCACGACTTCGCCGGACTCGATACCGATCCGCGCCTGGAGCTTGACGCCGTGGCGCTCCTGCGTGTCGAGCGCGATTGCGGCGACACCGTCACGGATGGCGAGGGCCGCCCTGACCGCTCGTTCCGGGTCGTCCTCGTGCGCCTGAGGCAGGCCGAAAACGGCCATGACCGCGTCGCCGCTGAATTTCTCGACGGTCCCGCCGCGGCTCTCGATCTCGCTCGTCGCGAGCTCGAAAAACCGGCCGACCATGCCGCGTACGACCTCCGGGTCGAGCTTCTCGCCGAGCGACGTGGAGCGGGCGAGGTCGGCGAACAGCGCGGTCACGACCCGTCGCTCCTGGACGCCGACCCGCGACATCAGGCTGGCTCCGCATTTGTTGCAGAAGCGCGACCCATCGGCGTTCGGCGTACCGCAACTCGGACAATCGATCACGCCGCCCATCCTATGGTGTGCGAGAGCGGTGCCGGTTTCGCACTGGGATGCATTCGTGAGGTGGCAGGATGTCTTCCACACCTTTTAGGAGACTTGGCGCCGTTTGCGTGCCGTCTCGCACACGAAATATCGATCCGCAACGGGGACACCACAAAATGGTGACGCGCGCACGACCGGCACTCTTGATCGTTTCATTTCTGATGCTCGCGGCATGCGCGGGCCAAACGCCGGCAACCAATCTTCCGTCCAATGCGGGCGCGACCGCCGTCGCGCCGACTGCGCCCGCCGGGACTGTGGCTCCGCCGGCCCAGGGCTTCGACGCGTGCAGCATCGTGACGACGGCCGAGGTCCAGGCGGCGATCGGGTCGGCCGTGACCACGGAGAGCGGCGCTGGGACGGGCGGCCAGACCATATGCACTTTCAGGACGGCGGACGGGGAAGGCGTCCTCTACACCTCGTTCGACCCGGCCGGTCAGGTCGCCTTCGATGCCTCGAAGACTTCTGCTGGTGCCCAGGTTGTGCCTGGACTCGGTGACGAGGCGATCTTCGAGCCAACGATCGGACTGATGGTCCGCAGCGGTACAGCGACCATGCAGTTCTATCCGCTGACCGATATCAGTGAGGAGGAAGCGCTCGCCCTGGCCCTGCGGCTCGCACAAACCGCCAGCGGCCGTTTCTAGCGGCGGCTAGCGCCGCCGCTCGAAAACCGCCGCGTACCACAGCCCGACCTTCCGCTCGCGCAGGGCTTCGAAACCCGCGTCGCGCAGCCGCCGCCGTATCTTGGCGATGGAGTGGGTGTAGCCGGGACACGGGTTTCCGCGCAAGCGTCGAGTCAGCTTCTCGGCCGTCAGGATCGTGCGGTTCACGAGCCCCTGCCAGCCGTTGTCGAGAGGTACGGAGAACGCATAACGCTTCTCTGCGGCTCCGATCGAATTGGCGAGCAGCCGGTCGACGTCGGAGTAGCAGCAGATCACCCGGTCGAGCACAACCCAGTCGTGCGGCGACACGGCCGCCTGCGAGCCGTCGCCGAGCTGGAAGTTCACGCGCGAATCGACACCCGCCATCTCGGCGCGGCGTTTGGCCGTGGCGACGCTTTCGGGTGAAAGATCGACCCCATCAGCCCGGACCGCGCCGCGCTCGAGGAGCGCGACCGTCAAACCGCCGCTCCCGCAGCCCAGCTCGAGAAGCGTGGGTCGTACGGACTCGACATCGCTCAGCAGGCCGAGCAGCCCGCGCGACACCTCGACCATCTGGGGAAATTCGCCGGCGGCCGCAGCCGCGCGCATCCGCTTGTCGAAATGCCGGGCGATCCTCGGGTCGACGGCCGCGCAGCAGTCCTCGGTGGGAGCAGCGCGCGCCGTACGGTCCCGATCCGTCACGGCCTTCGGCCTACCGGGAAAAGCGTCCGCATCTCACCCAGCCCCTTGACGTCGATTGCCCCTCTGTCGTCGAGAAGGTACTCGCCGCCCAATTCGTCGCGCACGCCAAATAGCGGGGCTAGCATCGACCAGACGCTACACGTTCACGCGCGCAGGAGGTTCTCGACATGGCGGTACACAGGAAGAGTCTTGACGAGCCCGAAGGCGTCGAGGAATACGGCGACGACGGGATCGCCCAGGCAGTCCAGATCGGCAACGTGGCCGTCTGGCGCTCGCGACTCAAGCCCGGTTGGAGCTGGGTCAAGGACGCGATGCCCAAGACAGGTGTCCCCTTTTGCCCGTCGGACCACTTCGAGTACAGCGTGTCAGGGCGAATCGTCTACCACCTGGTGGACGGCAGCCAGGTCGAAGGTCGCGCCGGCGACTTCCTCGTGATCGAGCCGGGCCATGCTGGCGAGGTTGTCGGGGATGAAGACTGCGTGATGATCGACTGGTAGGAGGACCGAATGACTGGGATCGAACGAAAGAACTTCGATCAGCCCGACGAGGTCGAGGATTACGGCGAGCACGGGAGCTCCAACCGGGTCACCCTGGGCATAGCCGATGACTCGACTGTATGGCGGTCGACAT
>JBPCLD010000191.1:0-8798 GCA_051003655.1 Candidatus Limnocylindrales bacterium
GCTCGTCATGCGCCCGGACACTGCCGACGAGCAGGTCGACGCGATCGTCGACAAAGCCACCAAGTCGGTGACCACCTCCGGCGGCCAAATCGTCAAGCGCAGCCCGTGGGGCCGCCGCCGACTGGCGTACCCGATCGGACAGCACCGCGAGGGCAGCTATCACATCCTCCTGTTTGACGCGCCGCCGGATTCCGTTCTGGAGCTCGAACGCGGCCTGAACATCACCGAAGAGGTGATGCGTCACCTCGTCACGCGCGTGGAGCGCCCATCGTCGCGCCGTCCGCTGGCCGACGCCGGCGACGATGTGGAGATGGATGACGACACGCTCGCCGGTCCGCCGCCCGAAGTGGACGAAGAGGAGATCGACAACGCCTTCGACACCGAATTCATCGACGAGTCCGAGAGCGAGGCCGCTCCCGCCGCCGTCGAACGACCGTAGCCGCGGGCACGTGAGTCAGAGGGAGTTATCGCGATGTCGCTGAACAAATGCATGATCATCGGCAACCTGGGCAAGGACCCGGAGATGCGCTACACGCCGAGCGGGCAGTCGGTAACGCAGTTCACAGTCGCCGTGAACCGCAACTACAAGGACGCCCAGGGCGAGCGCCAAGAGGAGACCGAGTGGTTCCGCGTCGTGGCGTGGGGCCAGCAGGCGGAGTTTGCCGCCGAGTACCTCCGCAAGGGTGCCAAGGTCTTCGTCGAAGGCCGCATCCAGACGCGGCAGTGGGAAGGCCAGGACGGCCAGAAGCGTTACACCACCGAGCTCGTTGCCAACACCATCCAGAACCTCGAGCGGCGGCCGCGTGAAGACGCTGGTGACGGCGGCAGCCAGATTGAAAGCGGACCACGCCCGCCACGCCCGCAGCGTCCCGCGGGCGATCAGCAGCCCGGTCAGCAAGGCCCCGGGCCCGAGCCCGAGACCTACGACGACCTTCCCTTCTAGGAGATAGACCATGCCACCCCCCGCCCGAAGCAAGAAACGCGATGACATGTATCGCGATCGGCGTCGCCGCAAGGTGTGCGCCTTCTGCGCCGACAAGACAGCGCAGATCGATTACAAGGAGATCAACCGGCTCCGCCGCTACCTGTCCGAGCGGGCCAAGATCGAGCCGCGTCGCAAGACCGGGACATGCGCGGAGCATCAGCGTCAGCTGGCTGTCGCATTGAAGCGCGCCCGGCACGTTGCCCTACTGCCCTACGCCCCGGAGCATCTCCGGGCCTAGTCGGGCGCCAATTCAGGTACGCGTAAGTGGAACTCCTGGAGCTCGGCGCGGCGCTGGTCGTCATCCTGCTCGCGGCCGAGCTATTCACCAACGGCATCGAGTGGTTCGGCCATAAGCTGAACCTCGCCGAGGGCGCAGTAGGCAGCGTCCTGGCGGCCGTCGGGACGGCACTGCCCGAGACGATGATCCCGCTCGTGGCGATCCTGCTCGCCAGCGGCATGGCGGACCCGTCGGCGGGTCACGACATCGGCGTTGGCGCGATTCTGGGCGCCCCGTTCATGCTCGCGACGCTGGCGATGTTCGTCACTGGTATCGGTGTGCTGGCCTACAGGCGCCGCCGCACCTCGGGCAGCGTGATGCCCGTCGACACAAATGTGCTGGGGATGGACATCCGCTACTTCTTCCTGGCCTACGCGATCGCAGTCGGCGCCGCCCTCGTGCCGCCGGACCTTGCCTGGCTAAGGTACGTCGCCGTGGTGGCATTGATCGGAATCTATGCCTGGTACGTCAAGGCGCACTTCCAGTCGGACACATCGATCGACGCCGTCGACCTTGCTCCGCTGCGCTTCAGGCGCGTCGACCGTCTGGCCCACCGAACCGACCCCTCTGGCGCGCCACGCCTGCGCGTCGTCAACTTCCAGGTACTGGTCGCCCTGGGCATGATCATCGGCGGCGCCTTCGTGTTCGTCGATGCGGTGGAGCACCTGGCCGCATCTGCAGGGCTGGATCCGGTGCTGCTGGCGCTGATCATCGCGCCCATCGCGACCGAGCTGCCGGAGAAGTTCAACAGCCTGCTATGGGTGCGCCAGGGCAAGGACACATTGGCGATGGGCAACATCACCGGGGCCATGGTGTTCCAGTCGTGCATCCCCACGGCGATCGGCGTCATCCTCGCCGCGGACGCGTGGACCATTTCGAGCGGATCGTTGTTGAGCTTCGCCTCAGCCGGGATCGCGTTCCTCTCCACGGCCGTGATATTCCTGCCCATGGCCCGCCGCGGATCGCTGAACGGCCGCCATCTGCTGATAGGCGGATTGTTCTACGTCCTTTACGTGGTCCTCGTCGTCGCCCGCCTCGCCGGCGTCATCTAGGCGCGTATACTCCGCGCCGATGCTCACGCAGAAGACTGCCAGGTCACTACTCTCCGCGACCGGCACCAGACCCACCGACGACTTCATCGTTGCCTGGTTCGAGGGCAAGTTCGTGCCCCTCTCCGAGGCGAAGATTCCGGTCATGACACACGGCTTCTTGTACGGGACGGCCACCTTCGAAGGCATCCGCGCGTACTGGAACGAGGAGCAGGAGCAGCTCTTCGCGCTCAAGATGCTCGATCATTACCGGCGCATGGCCCGCTCGGCCAAGGTGCTGCTGATGAAGCTTCCGATGCCGCCCGAGGAGCTCGTCACGCTGACCATTGACCTGCTCCGACGCAACGGCTTCCGCCAGGACGCCTACATCCGGCCGACGCTGTACAAGTCGAGCGAGGTGATCGGCGTTCGCCTCCACAACCTCGAGCACCAGCTGCTCATCTTCTCGGTGCCCTTCGGCGAGTACATCGCCATCGACCGCGGCATCACTGCCCAGGTCGTCTCCTGGCGGCGCAACAGCGACCAGGCACTGCCCGCCCGCGCCAAGATCGTCGGCGGCTACGCAAACAGCGCCTTCTCGAAGACCGAGGCCGTGCTGAACGGCTACGACGAGGCGATCGTCCTGACCATGGACGGCCATGTGTCGGAGGGCAGCGCCGAGAACCTGTTCATCGTGCGCGATGGGAAGCTGATCACGCCGCCCGTGACGGACGACATCCTGGAAGGCATCACCCGCACAGCACTGATCCAGCTCGCTCGCGAGGAGATGGGTATCGAGACGATCGTCCGGACTATCGATCGCTCAGAGCTGTACGGCTGCGACGAGGTCTTCCTTTGCGGCACTGGGGCGCAGATTTCGCCCGTCGTCGAGATCGACCATCGAGCTGTAGGCGAGGGTGAGGTCGGGCCGATCGCACGGCAGCTGGCGACCCTCTACTTCGACGCCGTGCGCGGCAGGTTGCCCGCCTACAGCGACTGGCTGACGCCGATCTATTGATCGGTCGCCCGCGCCACTGAGCGCGGGACGGCATCGGCTCATCCCGGACAGATATTCTGTCGGCCCATGTCTGTCGATCAGCGGGTGACGAGCCCGTTTACACCTGTCTCCCGGCTGCCGGATCTCGCTGCGCTCGAGCACGGGATTCTCGCGCTCTGGGACGAGCGAAGGACGTTCGCTCGACTTCGCCAACAGAACTCGGGCAACGAACTCTGGTCTTTCCTCGACGGCCCGATCACCGCTAACAACCCGATGGGCGTTCACCACGCCTGGGGTCGGACCTACAAGGACGTCTTCCAGCGCTACCACGCGATGCTCGGGCACGACCAGCGCTACCAGAACGGGTTCGACTGCCAGGGCCTGTGGGTGGAGGTGAACGTCGAACGCGAGCTCGGCTTCACCAGCAAGCGCGACATCGAGGCTTTCGGGATCGCCGAGTTCGTCAGCCTGTGCAAGCAGCGCGTGCTCACGTACGCGGCGATGCAAACTGAGCAGTCGGTCCGGCTGGGCATGTGGATGGACTGGAACGATCCGGACGAGCTGCGCCGCCTGCGCGACCTGCTCTCACAGGATCCGTCCCAGCTCGTCACGGTGGAGGGTCCAAAGGGCCCGGTGACCGACACAGTGGAGACGATCGTCGGTCGCCTTGGCATGCCCGACATCGGCGGCTCGTATTTCACGTTCTCGAACGAGAACAACGACCTGATCTGGGACTTCCTCGCCGAGTGCAACCGTCGTGGCTGGCTCTACAAGGGCCATGACTCGATGCCCTGGTGCGCGCGCTGCGGCACCGGCATCAGCCAGATGGAGATGAACGAGGGCTACGCCGACCGCGAGGACCCCGGTCTGACCGTCCGCCTGCCGCTGGTCGACCGTCCCGGCGAGTGGCTCCTAGTGTGGACGACGACGCCGTGGACAATCCCCGCCAACGTCGCGGCGGCCGTCAAGCCGGACCTGCCCTACGTACGCGTTCGAGAAGGTGAGGACGACTACTGGCTCGGCAAGGGCGCGCTCAAGACGGCGATCAAAGGCGACTTCAAGGTGCTCGAGGAGCGTCCCGGCGCGGACCTGGTCGGCTGGCGCTACAGCGGCCCGTTCGATTCGCTGCCCGCCGTCAAGTCTGCCTTCGCCGAGAAGGGCTACGAGCATCGCGTCGTGGCGTGGGACGAGGTCACCGAGGACGAGGGCACGGGCATCGTCCACATCGCGCCTGGTGCGGGGGCTGAGGACTACCGTCTAGGCAAGCAGATCGATCTCCCCGTCATCGCGCCGTTGACGGAGGACGGTCGCTACCTGGCCGACTACGACTGGCTCTCCGGTCTCGACGCGCAGGGGGTCACGGAGCGGATCGTTGCCGACCTCGAGGAGCGCGGCTTCTTCTACCACCTCGAGCCCTACACGCACCGGTATCCGCACTGCTGGCGTTGCGGAACGGCGCTCCTTTTCCGCGTCGTGGACGAGTGGTACATCTCGATGGGCGAGGTCTACGACAAGCCGCGCGGCGAGGTGACGGACGAGGAGAAGGCGCGCAGCCTCCGTTACCAGATCATGGACGTGGTCGACGAGATTCGCTGGATTCCCGGCTTCGGTTACGAGCGCGAGCTCGATTGGCTGCGCACCATGTCGGACTGGATGATCAGCAAGAAGCGCTACTGGGGTTTGGCGCTGCCAATCTGGGAGTGCGCCGAATGCGGCGCCTACGAAGTGGTCGGCAGTCGAGACGAGCTGAAGCAACGAGCCATCGAGGGTTGGGACGAATTCGAGGGGCATACCCCACATCGCCCGTACGTCGACGCGGTCAAGGTCGCCTGCACCGCGTGCGGCGCAACGACGTCACGCATCCGCGACGTCGGCAATCCTTGGCTGGACGCGGGCATCGTGCCCTTCTCGACGCTCCACTACCGCACCGAGCCCGACTACTGGCGGCAGTGGTTCCCAGCTGACTTCATCACCGAGTCGTTCCCCGGCCAGTTCCGAAACTGGTTCTATTCGATGCTCGCGATGAGCACCGTGCTGCGCTGCGAGCCGCCATTCAGGACGATCTTCGGTTACGCCACGCTGTTCGCCGAGGACGGCCGTGCCATGCACAAGAGCTGGGGCAACGCGATCGAGTTCGACGAGGCGGCCGAGCGGATGGGCGTGGACGTCATGCGCTGGATGTATGCCAAGCAGCGGCCAGAGGACAACATCTTCTTCGGCTACGGCACGGCTGATGAGGCCCGACGGGAGCTGCTGATCCTCTGGAACGTCTATGCCTTCTTCGTCTCGTATGCCCGGCTTGCGGGCTGGACACCGCAGCGTGGTATCGCCGACGAGATCGCGGCGGCCGACTCGTGGCCGGTGCTTGACCGCTGGATCCTCTCGCGGGCTGCGGGGTTGGCGGCCGAGGCCGGCACTGAGCTGACCGACTACGACACGATGGGCGCCGCTCGAGCCATCGGCGTCTTCATCGACGATCTCTCGACCTGGTACCTGCGCCGCTCACGGTCGCGGATGCGGACCAGTGCCGCCCCCGAGGATCGCGACCCGGCCCTCGCCACGCTCCACGCCGCGCTTGTCAGCCTCTCGCGCACGATGGCGCCGATCCTGCCGTTCCTGTCCGAGCAGATCTACCAGAACCTGATCGTGTCGACTGTGCCCGGGCTGCCCGACAGCGTCCACCTCACGAGCTGGCCGGCCGATGCGATGGCCGCGCACCGCGACGAGGCGACCGAGAAGGCAATGGCCACATTGCGGCGCGCGGTCGAGCTGGTCCGCACCCTGCGCGGACAAGCCGGCATCCGCCTTCGCCAGCCGCTCGCTCGGATGTGGCTGGCGCTGCCCGGCGGACGCCTTGGCGCCCGGGATGCAGCGGACGAGCAGGCGTTGCTCGAGCTCCTGGCCGAGGAAGTGAACGTCAAGAGTGTCGAGCTCATCGGCGACGAATCGGAGCTCGTCGAGCGGCGGGTGAAACCGCTCCTCCCGGTCATCGGGCCGCGCCTCGGCGCGAAGGTCCCCGAGATCATGGCAGCCGCCCGAGCGAATGAGGTTGAGTACCTGGCGGACGGCGCCGTGCGACTTGCTGGCCTCGACCTCAGTGCCGCAGAGGTTGAGATCATCGCCACGCCGCGACCCGGAACGGCTGTTACCCACGACGAGGGCATCGTCGTCGTGATCGACACAGAGATCGATGAGGGCCTGCGCGCCGAGGGTGACGTGCGCGAGCTGTCGCGCGCCGTGCAGGATCTGCGCAAGGAAGTCGGATTGGAGCTCGATGAGAGGATCGAGCTCTGGCTTGATGGTCCGGTTGATGTGCTAGCCCCGCTCGAGCCGTTCCTCGGCCGGCTGGCTGACGACACCCTGGCCGACGCCGTGCACCGCGAGGCGGCCCCCTCGGCCACTGCGCGAACGACCCAGGAGGTAAACGGCGGTGACGTGTCGATCGCCTTGCGCGGCCGCGGAGCGGCTTGACGACCGACGCCGGTCGACGCCGGCGATGGCTCACGTTCGGCGGCCTGGCCGCGGTCGTCATCGTCGCCGACCAGCTGACGAAGATGTGGGTCGACACGAACTTCGAGCGCGCCTCGACGCACCCGCTGCCCACAGAGGCGCAGCCCACACCGATAATCGATGGATTCGTCAGAATCGCCAAGAACTACAACGAGGGCGGGATCTTCGGTCTCTTTGGTAACTCGGCCCTGGTGCTCGCGCTGGCCAGCACGGTCGTCATCGCGCTCATCGTCGTCTACCAGTGGCGCGAGGGAACCCGCGGCCCATGGCTGCTGACGGTGGCGCTCGGGCTTCTGTTGGGCGGGGCGTTGGGCAACTTCATCGACCGCATCCGCTACCAACATGTGATCGACTTCGTCGACATGGGCATCGGTGACTGGCGCTGGTACACGTTCAACATCGCCGACGCGGCGATCAGCATCGCCCTGTTGCTGCTCATCCTGCTGAGCGTGTTCGGCGACAGGTTGACCGGTCGGCTGGCGCAACCGGCGGCGGGGTGACCGACCGCGTGACCGTCACGGTTCCACAGGCACCGTCGGCGGTTCGTGCCGACCGTGTCGTGGCCGACGCTGTGGGCCTGTCGCGCAGCTACGTCCAGCGGCTGATCGAGGAGGGCCGCCTCACCCAGCACGGACAGGTCGTGAAGAGCAACACGATGGTCGAGCCGGGTGCAAGCCTCGAGCTCGAGATACCCGAGCGAGAGGTGCTGAAGATCGAAGCGGAGGAGATGCCGCTCGATATCGTCTACGAAGATGAAGACGTCCTCGTGATCGATAAGCCCTCCGGACTCGTCACGCACCCTGGCCCTGGGCACTCGTCCGGCACGCTCGTCAACGCCCTGCTTGCTCGTGGCGGCGTGGCGGCATACGGCAATGTCGCCGGCGACGAACGGCCGGGCATCGTCCACCGCCTGGACCGCGACACGAGCGGACTGATCGTGATCGCGCGTAATGACAAGGCGCAGGCCGCGTTGATGGCGCAGCTCAAGGCGCGCCGGGTCAATAAGACCTACCTGGCCCTCGTCCAGGGCGCGCTCCCTGCCGAGGTCGGCAGGATCGAGGCGCCCATCGGTCGCGACCCGCGCCAGTTCGGGCGGATGACGGTCATCGCCAGCGGCAAGGCCTCAGTCACGGGCTACCGCGTACGCGAGCGGCTCGCGGGCTGGACGCTGGTCGAGGTTGATCTGCACACCGGGCGGACCCACCAGATTCGTGTCCACCTGGCTTCCATCGGCCATCCGGTCGCGGGCGACCCTGTGTACGCCACCGGCGCGGCGAGGCGCGGTCCCGACGGGCTGGATCGGCTGTTCCTGCACTCGTGGCGGGTCGAGTTCGCGTCTCCTTCGGCGGACAAACTGGTGCGCGCCGAGGCCGCCCTGCCGGCAGAGCTCGAGCGGGTGCTCACCGGCCTGCGCGAGAGGCGCGCATGAGCGACGCCATCGTCGAAGCGGTCGAGCCCGAGATCGCCGCTCCCGGGGCGATGATCGTGATCATCTCCGGCCCCTCTGGCGTGGGCAAGGACACGATCATTCGCTGGCTCAAGGGCCGCGAGGCATCGCCGGAGCGTCATTTCGTCGTCACCTACAAGACCCGGGCGCCGCGCCAGGGTGAGATCGAGGGGGTCGATTACCAGTTCGTGAGCATCGAGAAGTTCCGCGAGCTGATGGACGCCGGGCGACTATTGGAGGCGAGCGAAGTTCACGGCCACTGGTCGGGCACGCCACGCGACCAGGTGGTCGAGGCCCTCGCTGCAGGTCGCGACGCGATTCTCAAGATCGACGTTCAGGGCGCGGAGAAGGTCAAGGCCATCGTTCCGGGCGCGCTCCGTATCTTCGTGGCGCCACCGTCGGAGGAGGCACGCGAACAGCGCATCAACGAGCGCGGGACGGAAACGAAGGATGAGCTCAGCCGGCGCAGGCGCGACGCGGAGATAGAGATGCGACGCCGATCCGAGTACGACCACGTCGTCGTCAACGAGACCGGGCAGGCCAGGGAATCCGCC
>JBPCLD010000192.1:0-3714 GCA_051003655.1 Candidatus Limnocylindrales bacterium
GCGTCAGACCGACGACGAATCACAGACGGGCACGGGTACGCCGCGCTCGGCGGACGGCACCGTCAGGAACAAGTCGACTGCGCCTGAGGCCGATACCGGCGACCCTGCGCTCGGCGACGAGCTGCGCATCAACCGCAGCGGCAGTGGCGGCTCCGGTGGTCCTTCAACGGGAGAAGACGATTCCGAAGGCTCCACCCCGGCGAGCATGGAAGAGCTTCTCGGCGGAGATCCCAAACAGGCACCACGGGACTGAGCATGGAAACCGAGCGCTCGGTTGGCCGCGTGCTGGTGGTCGGCTCGGTCAATACGGACCTCGTGGTTCGGGTCCCCAGGCTGCCGTCCGCGGGTGAGACGGTCACCGGCGGCACCTTCGCCCAACATCAGGGCGGCAAGGGTGCCAACCAGGCAGTCGCGGCGGCGCGCCTTGGGGCCCACGTCACGTTCGTCGGTGCGGTCGGAGATGACGAGTTCGGCCGGGTAGCTCTTGCGGAACTCCAGACCGAGGGCGTGGGTATTTCCGGCTCCCAGGTGGCCGGCGTCTCCACGGGAGTGGCGCTGATCGTGGTTGACGAGAGCGGTGAGAACCAAATCGCGGTTGCGTCGGGGGCCAATACGCTCGTCGACGCCACGCTCGTCGAAGAAGCCCTCTCCGACGGGTCCATGACCGTGGCCGGCGGCGTCTATCTCGCCAATTTCGAGATCGCCGACGATGCCCTGCTGGCCGGCGCGCGCATCGCGGCCGAAGCCAGCATGAGGATCGTCATCAACCCCGCGCCGGCGCACGAGCTGCCCGCTACCTTGCTGGCCCTTCGCCCGATCCTGGTACCCAACGAAGGCGAGGCGCACGCTTTAACTGGCGAGAAGGAGCCGCTCAACGCTGCCCGCTTCCTCTCCGCGCGAAGCGGGGCAGCAGTCGCAGTCACGCTCGGACCGCAGGGTGCGGTGGTCGTTTATGACGGCGAGGTTGAGCACGTACCGGCGCCGCTTATGGAGGCCGTGGACACGACCGGCGCGGGCGACACGTTCTGCGGCGCCCTCGCGGCCGAGCTCGCGGCCGGCTCAACGCTGATCGCGGCCGTCCGATTCGCGGTCCATGCGGCGTCGCTCTCGGTCACCTTTCGGGGAGCGCGGACAGGCATGCCTTCGCGCGCCGATGTCGAAGCATCACTCTCACGGAGCACGGCGTGAGCGATCTGCCCGAGTATGTCAAGCGCAACCGCGCGTACTGGGACGGCATGGCCGACGAATGGGTGGAGCCTGGCCGGCTCAGCTGGCAACTGTCGGAGCCGCATTGGGGCGTCTGGCAGATACCTGAGTCCCAGGCACAGCTGCTGCCGGACGTTGCCGGACTGGACGTCATCGAGCTCGGCTGCGGCACCGGCTACGTGTCGGCGTGGCTCGCCCGTCGCGGAGCGCGTCCCGTGGGCATCGACAACTCACCCCGTCAGCTCGAGACGGCGCGCGGATTCCAACAGGAGTTCGGGATCGAATTCCCGCTCATCATGGGCAACGCCGAAAGCGTGCCTCTGCCGGATGCCAGCTTCGACCTGGCCATCTCCGAGTACGGCGCCGCGATCTGGGCCGATCCCTACAAATGGATACCCGAGGCGGCGCGCCTCCTTCGGCCGGGCGGCCAGCTGATCTTCCTGGGCAACGGGACGATCTTCATGCTCTGCGCACCGGACGAGGACAACGTGCCGGCGACGGAGACGATGATCCGACCGTATTTCGGGATGCACCGGTTCGAGTGGCCCGAGGAAGACTCAGTCGAGTTCCATCTCGGCTATGGCGACTGGATCCGGGTGCTGCGCGCAAGCGGCTTCGAGATCGAGGACATGGTCGAGCTTCGACCTGTCGATGGGTCGACCACCCGCTTCCCTTACGCGACGCTCGAATGGGCCCAGAAATGGCCGACCGAGGAAGTCTGGAAGGCGCGCAAGAAGTGACCCTTGTGCGGTCGACAGGTCGGGGACTGGCGGGTCAGGTGGTCCTGCTGGTTGTGATCGCTGCGTGCACCGGGGCAGGTCCGGTGCCGTCTGCGTCCTCCGGCCAGAGTGCGCCCCAGACGGACGACTCCGCAGCAGCTTCGCTACCTCCGGCGTCGGCGGAGGCCACGGCGAACCCAACCGCGGACGCCCTCTCGGTACAGGTGTCCCTTGATACCGACCAGACCGTTTCAGAGATCGTCCTGCCCGAGGTCGGCGCTACGCTGGAGGCGACCGGTAGCGACGGAACAACGTTCACGCTCACCATTCCACCGGACGCCTTGGTGTTCGCCGAAGAGATCACGATGACGCCGATCGAGCAGATTGAAGGCGTGCCCTTCGCCGGCGGGCTGGTTGGAGAGCCGTTGACCTGCAACCCGACGGTCTCGAGCTGATGACTCAGGCGACGCTCGAGATCGCTCCCGCTGACGCAGTGGACCTCGACAGCGAGATCGCCTTCCGATATCGCGGCAGCGGTGCCGAGGTCTTCCTGGCTACGATGAACCCCGATCTCACGAAACTCAGCCTCCCGCTCAACCACTTCAGCGGCGCCGGAGTCGGCCATGGCAGCGCCGAAGATCTGCGGCGTCTGGCGGCCAGCCGGCCGACCGACATCCGCGACCAGATTGATGCCTTCGTCGCCGAGGTGCTGTACGAGCACGGGCGCCGACAGATCACCGACGAGGCCTTCGCGGAGCTGATCGAACTCGCAGCCACGCGGTACTACGAAAGCGTCATCCTGCCGGCGATCGATCGGGCTGATGGGCTGGTAGACACAGCGACGATCGATGAGGTTGCCGCAATCAAGCACGCGCTCATGGAGTACGCCGGTTGGGAGCGACAGCTGGGGCTCGTAGGATCGGAAGTCCTGAAGGCGGAGCGGCAAGCGCTGCAGGCGCGTGTCGCAGACATCCTCAAGAGACTCTTCGCGCGGATCGGGGACCTCTGCATCAAGGAGCACAGCATCGAGGCCATCCTCATGTTGATTGGCGTCGCTCGCAGCGCTGAGCTTGCCGGCATGGATGCAGACGCGGTGAGTTGGGCCGACTGCCTGCGGTTCGAGATCCGATTCAGCTCTCGACTCGTAAGCCACCACGATGAGGAGGACTTCGATGGGTTGACCATCGGCCTATTGGACATGACACAGACGCTCGAAGCGAAGGTCCTCGGAGGCGACAGCCAGGGACCGGAAACCTACATGGAGCTGAACTTCACGCACCCCCCTGGCGAGTCGGGGTGCGGCGGCTCAAGGATGGGATACGAGGGCAGCGCCCCGTCAACCTTCTCCGTCGCCCGTATCTGGTGGATGACGGAGAGCCTCCTGGCGGGTCCGGAGTACGCGGGCGACAGACCACATCGATTGCGCGATGTGCGACTGTTGTACGACGTCGGCTCGCCGGAGGAGATCTTCAACATTTGCATCGGCGGCGAGTTCCCTGCGAGCCGCAGTCGTCACTGGCAGAGCGCATACCTTTCAGCGCACAAGGAAGACGTCTTCGTCGGTCGAGCAGGGGTCGCCGGCGGCCTCCTTGCGTCCGGGTGGGAGCTCGGCAGCGGAGCATTGATCGCTCGCAAGGTCTACGAGCGCAGCCTGGCTGCCCCCATCAACGAATGTGACTTCTGGCCGATAAGTGCGTTTCAGTGCTCGAGCGGCGTGACGCTCCAGTGGGAGGTCACTGAGCAAACCACGATCGAGATCTACCACGACCCAATCGTGTCGCCCTAGGGC
>JBPCLD010000193.1:0-8633 GCA_051003655.1 Candidatus Limnocylindrales bacterium
CCACCGACCACAAGCAGATCGGCGTGATGTACATCACGACCGCATTCCCCTTCTTCATCCTAGGCGGGATCTTCGCGCTCATCATCCGCCGCGAACTGACTACCCCGGGCATCGAGTTCGCGGATCCGGAGACGTACGACCAGCTCTTCACGATCCACGGCACGACGATGATCTTCCTCTTCGTCATGCCAATGATGTCGGGCCTCCGGAACTACATCGTGCCGCTCCAGATCGGGGCCGCGGACATGGCCTTCCCGCGCATCAACGCGCTCTCCTTCTGGATGGTGCCCCTTGGCGGGTTGCTCCTGTTCTCCGGCTACGCGGTCGGGGGCGCAGCCAACGCGGGCTGGACCGGGTACGCACCGCTGTCAGCGCAGGGTGGCGCCGGGCTTGACCTCTGGATCGCTTCGCTGGTCCTGCTCGGCTTCAGCTCGGTGCTGACCGCGATCAACTTCCTGGCCACGATCTTCAAGCTGCGCGCCCCAGGGTTGACGCTGATGCGCATGCCGCTCTTCGTGTGGAACACCATCGTCACGGCCGTGCTGCTGCTGTTTGCGGTGCCGGTGCTGACCGCCGGTCTGATGATGCTCTTCATCGACCGCAACTACGGCGGTGGGTTCTTCGATCCAGCGGCCGGCGGCAATCCAATCCTGTGGCAGCACGTCTTCTGGTTCTTCGGCCCCCCCGAGGTCTCCATCCTGATCCTGCCGGCGTTCGGGATCGTGTCCGAGATCCTGCCCGTGTTCAGCCGCAAGCCGCTCTTCGGCTACAAGGCGTTCGTCTTCGCCACCGCGTCGATCGGCGCCCTTGGCTTCTCGGTCTGGGCTCACCACATGTTCACGACGGGCGCGGTCTTCCTGCCCTTCTTCAGCTTCTTCACGTTCCTGATCGCGGTCCCGACCGGGATCAAGTTCTTCAACTGGCTCGCGACCATGTGGCGCGGCCAGCTGCGCCTGGACACGCCGATGCTGTTCGCTATGGGCTTCATCGCGCTGTTCCTGATCGGCGGCCTCGACGGCGCGTTCCTCGCCGTCGTCCCGTTCGACTTCCACGTCCAGGACACCTACTGGGTCGTTTCCCACCTGCACTACGTGCTCGTCGCCGGGTCCGTATTCGGCATCTTCGCCGGGCTGTATTACTGGTTCCCGAAGATGACCGGCCGCCTGCTCAACGAGCGCATGGGCAAGGTCCACTGGGTGCTGCTCTTCGTTGGCACCAACCTGACCTTCTTCCCGCAGCACCTGCTCGGTCTGGACGGGATGATCCGCCGGATCGTGGACTACGAGGCCAACACCGGCTGGTCTGAGCTCAACTTCCTGTCCACGATCGGCGCTTTCATGATCGCCATCAGCACGCTGCCGTTCCTGTGGAACGTGTTCGTCACCCTGCGCACGCCGCCGGATGCGGGCGACGATCCGTGGGACGGCAACACGCTCGAATGGGCGACGACTAGCCCGCCGCCGCCCTACAACTTCGACGCTCTGCCGCCGATCCGCTCGGAGCGGCCCCTCTTCGACCTGAAGCACGGCGCGGTCGCTGCCCATGGCGTAGCCCTCCCTGCCCACGCGGGTGAGACGCATGACGAGACGCGCGCCGATCCGCCGGAGGAGCAACTGGGCGAGCCCATCGAGGGCCACTCCCCGGCCGTTGAACGTGGCGAGGTCACGCCCGAAGTGTCAGAGGCGGCCCCGGACGCATTGACGCACGAAGAGCGCCCGACGAAGGAAGCCGACGCATGACCGCGGATACGACCGTCATGCAGGTCCCGCACACCGAGCAAGAGGGCCCCGGCCACGCCGAGGGCGGCATCAACACCGCGTTTCTCGGGATGTTGCTGTTCATCGGCAGCGAGGTCATGTTCTTCGCCGGCCTTTTCGCAGCCTACTTCAACGCTCGCTCTGCGGCACAGCCGAATTGGCCGCCCAACGGGCTCGAGCTGGTCATTGACCCCTTCCCCAGCGGGCCCATCCCGCTCCTGCCGGTCATCGCGACCACGCTGCTGATCATCAGCTCGGGGACTATGCAATACGCCCTGTGGCGCATCCGCAAGGGCGACCGAACGGGCATGAACCGCGCACTCGCCATGACCCTGATCCTGGGCATCGTCTTCCTGGCCGCGCAGGCGTTCGACTACATCACGCTGCTCGACCACGACGGCTTCGGCATCAATAGCGGCGTCTACGGCACGCTCTTCTACACGATGACGGGCTTCCACGGCGCGCACGTTTTTGGTGGCGTGCTTGGTATCGCTGTCGTGCTGCTGCGCGGTGTCGCGGGCCAGTTCTCGGCTCGGCACCACGTCGCGGTCGAAGCGGTCAGCGCCTACTGGCACTTTGTCGATGTCGTTTGGATCGTCCTGTTCCTGACGCTCTACTTCCTGAAGTAGGAGCACGCAGATGTTCATTTGGCGTAACGCGGTCATCCTCGGGATCATCTTCGTGGTCGTCGGTGTCGTGTACTACCTCGTCCAGGGCGACGATGCCGCCGCCACCTCGGACAGGGCAGGAGCGACGATGCTCTTGATCCTCGGCGGCGCCATGGCGTTCGTCTTCAGCATCCTTCTGCGCGGCTCGCGCGGGCTGTAGCGCCCGCCGGCACGAACCAGGACAAGCAGATGCCCGAAACCGAGTCCGAGAACCTGGTCGACCAGTTCTTCCACCTGCTCCAGCAACTGCTGCTGCCCAACTGGTCGGACCTTATCGCCCTCCTGCCGTGGGTCTTATTGGTCCTCGTGCTGGGCTACGTGGCGCACACCTGGTGGCAGTGGCGCCGGGCGTCGGCCCGCAACCGTCCGCGCGTGCCGCAACGGCTGCGCGCCGGTGCACCGCCTCCGGGCGTCCACCTGCCAGGGCCATCGCGCTGGCCGTTCGTGGTGCCCATCGGCGCGGCGCTGGTGCTGTTCGCCTTTGCACTGTCGCCACGCGACGCGCAGGGCGAGCCAACGGCCGTGTTCAACCTGCCTTTGCTCGTTATCGGTCTGCTGGTAACGGTGGTCGCCGTCGTTGGCTGGCTGCGCGACGCCATGCGCGAGTGGCGTGCGACAGCCCACGGACAGCATGCCGAGCTGGCCGTCGCGACGGCCGGTGCAGCTGCGCTGCACGGTGCTGGCAGCTCCGCCCTTGTCCACGCCCCGTCGACGCGGGCTCTGGCCGTCGCAGAAATGCCCGAGTACGTCCCTGTCGAGCCACCGCCGGGTGTACACATGCCAGGCCCAAGCCCGTGGCCGTTCTTCGCGCCCATAGCCGTCACGTTGATGCTATTCGGCGTGATCTTCAGCTCGGTGCTGATCATCGGCGGGCTGATCCTGGCCGGCATTGCGGCCGCTGGCTGGCTGCGCGACGCCGGCTGGGAATACCGGACGACCGAAGAGGTCGGCCACGCTGTTCCCAAGACGCGCGATCCTGCCAAGGTCTGGCCCAAGAGGCTGGTGCCGGTCTTTGCCGGCGTTATCGCCATCAGCCTGCTGATCATGCTCGCGCCGGTCGGGCTGAGCTACCTCAACAGCCTTACCCCGCCGTCAGCAGGCCCGACGGCCGTCGCGGTCCCCGCCGTTCCTGAGATCAGCGCCAGCTCCATAACTTCCTTTGACACGGGCACACTCGTCGTGCCGTGTTGCCGGGAGTTCGAGCTGGTGTTCAACAACAACCAGGCCGGCGTCCCCCACAACGTCAAGATCACCGACAACTCCGCGCAGACGACAACCATCATCGATGGCGAAGTGATCGATGGCGTCGCCAGCATCACCTACAACGTCCCCGCGATCCCGGAGGGCGACTACTACTTCCTCTGCCGCATCCATCCGAACATGAACGGCACCCTGCTTTCGCGACCGGAGAGCGGTGGCCCACCGGGCTCGGGCGGTCCGCCAGGATCAGGGGGTCCGCCAGGCGGGCCTGGACCGCAATCCGCCAACCCCCAGGCGTCTGGACCGGCCGAACACTAGTTATCCGGCGGATTTGCCTCCGTCGGCGCGGGCAACGTCGGGGCAAAAGAAAACGACCCCGGGAGGCGGGTCCACGGGGTCGTTCGGTCGGTATGCGGTTGGTTGCGGGGGACGGATTCGAACCGCCGACCTTCGGGTTATGAGCCCGACGAGCTGCCGCTGCTCCACCCCGCGACTTAGAAGTCTAGGGCCTTGCCCGGATTTCCGCCAGCGCCGCCGGTTCTGAAGCGTCGGCGCGTGCTTGGAGCGCCGCGTGCGGTAGGTGTCTCAGGTTGAGGGAAGGCCGCCCTTGGACGGACTCGTGGTGGTCTCAAGCCGAGTCAGCTGGTGTCTTTGGGGAACCCCTCGTCGCTTCCCACGCGGTATCGATCACGGGCTGTGTCCTGTGCATGTTCGGCCACGTCGGCGTCCCGCTCGGCGCGTTCGTTGTCGCCCTCTGCCGTCGACGCGGTCAACTGTGCGGCCTCGGCAGCATGCGATGCCGCCTGCTTCGCCCGCCGCGCGGCCTCCATCGCACGCTGCGCAGCGTCTACCGCCGCCTGCGCGGCAGTCGCAGTCTCAAGAGCCGCTTCCTCGGCCGCCGAGGCGGCCGCGAGGGCCAGAGCCGCTACCCGTGCCGCCGCTTTGGTGGCGACCGCATCCCGCTCTGCCGCGCGCCAGTCACCTAGCAACGAGGCTGCCGAGCCGTGCTCTCCGCCCGTGCCCTTCTTCAGGGATGGCCCCTCATCGTCCATGGACGCGTCAGGCTACAACAGCAGGTCCAGCGGTGGGATCGCGAGTCGACACGCGGAGCGGGAGCCACAGCGACTTAGGCAAGGTCAACGGCCGGACGATTCAAACTGAGACAACGTCCGCGCTGTTATCGCTTCCTGCCACAGGTGGGTGGCGGTCGGCCACCAGCGGTCGATGATCTCCTCGCCGCCATACCACGGCGTGCCGATCATGCCGTGGCGCACGTCGTCGAACGTGATCTGCTCGGCGCCATCGAGGTGGACGGCGGAGACGGGCACGATGCCGTCGCCGAGTGAGTCGCTGTCTGTGCCGAGGATCATCGAGAAGACTTCCTCCGCCAGGCGCCCGACCACCCCGTCGAACGCAGCCTGCGGAAACCTGGAGCCCACGCTCAGATACTTGGTGCGTGGCGCGAAGAAGGCGCCGGGGGTCTCGCGGTTCAGGAACTCGGTCGCGTCGTGGCCGGCGTGGTGGTAGCGATTGGCCATCGCGTCCAGGCGGTGCGGCGTCCCAAGCGTGACCAGGCAACCAACCGCGGGCGCGACGCCGGCCACCCTGCCGTGGTAGGGCACGGGGGACATTGCCATCCGCGCGGCAATGCCGCCACCTGAGTGAGCAACCACGATGATCGGCCGACGTCCGCCTAGGTGGTATGTCCGCGCGATCGCGGCACCAGTGCGGCGCAGGATGGTGCCAAAGCCGAGCATTGAGCAGAGCGCCCAGTCGGGCGGCCACAGCTGGGCGATGTCGACGCGCTCGACGTAACGCTTGGCGAGCCGGTCGCGAAACGGCCAGTAGTTGGGTGGCACGGTGGCGAAGCCACCCAGGATCAGCACGCTTGGTTTCACGACCTGGTTTTACCACGCTCGCGGCGCACGCCCGCCCGCGCGCGACTCAGCCTTCGCACCACAGGTCAGGCGAGCAGGCCGTCCCTCTTGTAGGTGGAGTGCCAGGTCCCTCGGCACGACGCGACGCGCGGACGTGTCCAGGTCTCATCGACGTTGGCAACGATCTCGCCGCCCGCCTCGCGCACCAGCTCGGCCACCTCTGACGCCTGAGCGTCTGAGAAGCGTCCGGCGAGCAGCGTGGCGTCCGTAGAAGGCTGCCCGGGGACGCCGAGCGGGGCAATATCAACGTCGGGGGCCGCAATCTGCAGCCTGTACTGGAGGAGGTCCCTGACGGACGACGCCATGCGCCGGTCCGAGAACCTTGCTGCCAGAACTCTCATCGCCTATTTCCCTCAGCCCGAGTTGAGCGTGAATCATGCCACCACTGGGGTTGCGGGCAGGCGCGCTATCCGGCCGCGGAGGGTTGCAGCGAGGTCCCAGTCCTATAGGAACTCCACGCTAACAAGCTCGATCGCGTCGGCCAGCTGAAATCCGAAGACCTGGGCGTAGAACGACAGCTCGGCCTCGAAGGAGCTGCGCATGTTGTGCCCCTGGCGGAAGCCGTGCCCTTCGCCCGCGAATGGCAGGTAAGCGTGAGGAATGCGCCTCTCACGCAGCGAGGCGACCAGCTCTTCGGCCTGCGCGATGGGGACGACCATGTCGTCCTCACCCTGGAACACGATCACGGGTCGCGTGATCTGATCCATGAAGTGGATCGGCGAGCGTTCGCGGTAGACAGCGACGCCCTCCGGATATGGGGCCACCAACCGGTCGAGATAGCGCGACTCGAACTTGTGCGTGAATCGAGCGAGCGCCTCGAGGTCGCCGACTCCGTAGTAGGACGCCCCGGCTGCGAACACGTCGTGCCAGACGAGCGCGCATAGCGTCGTGTAGCCACCGGCGCTGCCGCCCCTGATGGCCATGCGCGCCGGGTCGACGTCGCCCCGCTGGGCGAGGTAGCGGGCTGCGGCGACCGTGTCGTCGACGTCGTACTTGCCCCACTGGCCGTCGAGGCGGCGCATGTACGCGCGACCGTGGCCGCTGCTGCCGCGGGAGTTGACATCCACCACGGCGATGCCGCGGCTTGTGAACACCTGATGGCCAAAGTCGAGCGCGCTCGTGGCGCGTGAGGTCGGTCCGCCATGGGTCATGACCACCAGCGGCGGCAGCTCCGAGGTCGGTGCGGTCACGCCCGGGTTGGTGGGCGGGTAGAAGAGGGCGTAGGCGGTGTCAGCGTCCGTGGTCGGAAACTCGATCTGCTCAGGCTGCGAGAGGTACGCACGGTCGACGGTGACCTTGAAGGCGCTGCGCAGGACCCGTCGATCGGGGATGGCGAGATCGAGCAGCACGACCGATCGTGGCTCGGTTGGGCTTGCCCCGAGGTATGCCACGCGCCGATCGCCGACTACGAGGCTGTCGATCTGCGCATCGGGAACGTCGATTCGCTCCGGCTCTCCGCTTGCCGGGATCATCCACAGGTTGTCGCGCCCGTCGGCATGGGCAGCCGCCACGATCGTGCCATCGGGGGCGATGCCGTACCAGCGCATGCCAAAGACCCACAGCGGGCCGGAGAACTCGGCTTCCATCTGCGCGAGCGGGGTGACTTTTCGGTCTTCGGTCTTTGCGCCGTCGGAAATCGCGCCGGTCAGCCGGTACAGGTTCCACCAACCCGTCCGATCGGACGCGAAGACAAGCGACCCATCGGGCGCCCACTCAGGCTGTACGACCGCCTCATCACCGCCGCCGGCGACGAGTCGTGGGTCGGTCAGGCTGCCAGCGCCATCCACCCCGGCGATCCATAGCTCCGTGCCGTCCCAGGGCATGTTCGGGTGGCGCCACGAAAGCCAGGCCAGGCTCTGTCCGTCGGGGCTCGGCCGGGGCGTCGAATAGAAGTCATAGCCGGACATGAGGACGTCAACTTTTCCCGTGTCTAGGTCTACAGCGACGAGCAGGTCCTGGGGTTCGGGGCCGCGCGATCCGTTCGTCGCAGGCGCGCCATCAGCAGCTTCAACGCCACGCGCCTCGTGGCCAGTGACGGCGGACATGTCCTCGCGCACGCACAACAGGCGGTTCCGCCGCGCGTCGACGACAAGGTCGCCGTGGCGATAAGGGCCTTCCTCCGTCAGCGGCTCGGGTGCGCCCGTGCGCGGCTGCCGGTAGATGCGGCCGTCCTCGAGGTTGACGAAGTAAACCGTGCCGCGATCGACCGCGTACCAGCCTCCGCCGTACTCGTGGGCCATCGTTCGGGCGTTGAAAGGCTTCGGCGTTACGTCGGCCGCGCCGTCCGCCTGGTTCCAGCGAACGATGACCTGCCTGCCGCCCTCGTCCGGGCGTGCCTCCGTCCAGTAGACGTCGTCACCGTCGAGTCGCACCTCGCGCAGGCTCAGGGCGCCGGCGACGGCCATCTCGATCGAGATGGGCGACGGCCACGAGCCGTACGCAAGCTCAGGCCGGTCTGTCATCTCCACTCCTCGGCACACGGCGCCGTTCAAGGCCTGCTTGTCGGTGCGACTGGATCCTGCCGAGCCCATGGCCAGATCGGATCCGCGATCGGCCGCGAGCGAGCGGCGAACCGGAGTAATCCTGCGCCCCCCGTCCCCACGGCAGCGGCCCAGGAACGCGCGGCTGGACTGGTTGGCGTTCATCGCGGTGGCCATCCTGGCCGTGCTGGTGCTGCTCTTCCTGTCCGGCATGCTCGGGGGAGGCCCAACTTCCGTTGTTCCTACACCGCCGCCGAGTGCGCCGGCAACCTTCGTGGCCGCCCTGCCGACCTACAGCGCGGAGCAGCCGTCTACCATCAGCCCAACGCTCACGAGACAGCCGACTGCGACGCCGACGCCCAGTCCGACTCCGACACCGAGCCCGAGCCCGACGCCCACACCAAGCCCGAGTCCCAGTCCGACAACACCTCCCACGCCGACGCCGACGCCGACACCGAGCCCGACGCCGGTGCCTCCGACTCAGGCACCCATCGTTTCCCCGGTGCCGACCATCCCCGCATTCGGCCTTGTCATCGTCGAACCGCTGGATGGCAGGGCAACCACCGAGCGTGCCATCGTCGTCCGGGGCCT
>JBPCLD010000194.1:0-11898 GCA_051003655.1 Candidatus Limnocylindrales bacterium
CTACTACATCACCCAGGGTCTGCTGCCGTCCCCCGGCCAGCAGGGACCGAGCACGCGGTATGACGATTCCCATCTCGATCTGCTGCGCGTCATCAAGAAGCTCCAGAACGCGCACCTTCCCCTGGCCGAGATCCGCGCCCGCCTTCGGTCGATCACGGACGACGAGATTACGAAGATCTCTTCCTCGCCCGACTTTGAGAACCTGCCCGATTCGGCCGTCGACTACATCCGACGAGTCATGGGCCAGCCAACCCCGCCCCCACCAACCCCGCCCGCCGCGCCGGTCCCTGCTGCCAGCATGCCGGCGCCGAGAGTATCGGACGACTTCTGCACCTTCTACCGATCGGGGACCAAGGAACCTGAACCGCAGCGTTCTCAATGGGAGCGCATCCCGCTCGATCCGGACGTCGAGCTTCACATCCGCCGTCCACTGACCCGCCAACACAACAAACGCGTCGAGCGCCTGATCACGATCGCGCGCCAGCTATTCGAGGAGGACTGACATGCCCTGCACCACGCTCAAGCTCAGCGCGCGCTCCGATCGCCGCTTCATCCGCTCCACCTACCGCAGCAACCGATTCATCCTGGCCGAGATCGTCGCCCCCTACGCTCATGAGCAGGCAGAGCGCAGGCGGCCGCCGGTGAACCTGGCGTTCGTGCTCGATCGGTCAGGCTCAATGGCGGGCGAGAAGATCCGGCTGGCCAAGCAGGCGGTGGAGTATTCGATCGCCCGTCTTCAGTCGGACGACCGCTTCTCCATCGTCACCTATGACGACGTCATCGACGTCGTCGTCGCCTCGACCACGGCGACCGCCCAGGCCCGGCAGGAAGCGCTGTCCCGCATGGCATCGGTCGACGCACGAAACCAGACCAATCTGAGCGGCGGCTGGCTTCGCGGCGCGGAGCAGGTCGCGCTGCACCTCGACCGCGAGGGCGTCAACCGAACGCTGCTGCTGACCGACGGACTGGCCAACGTCGGTATCACCGACCGTGACCAGCTCGCACAGCACGCGGCCGAGCTGCGGACTCGCGGCGTGGCCACGACGACCTTTGGCGTGGGCACTGACTTTGACGAGGTGCTTCTACAGGCGATAGCCACTGCCGGCGGCGGCAACTTCTATTACATCGCCGAGGCGCGCTCCATCGCCGATTACGTGACCAGCGAGGTCGGCGAGGCACTCGACGTGGTCGCGCGGGACGTGACGCTCGAGATCTCCGCGCCGGAGTCAGCGACGGTCGAGTCGCTCAGCGCGTTCTCGGTTGAGCGTCGCGGGGTACGCACGGTGGTTTCTCTGGGCTCAATTGTCGCCGAGCAGGTAATCCAGGTTGTGCTTCGCCTGAACCTTCCGCTCGGCGAGCTGGGCCGCGAAACAGGCGCAGTGTTGGCTCTCGGCGACAGCGCCGGCTTGGCTGACGGCGCGACGCAGACGATGTCATGGGAGTACGCCGACTCGAAAACCAACGATCTGCAGGAACGCGACGCCGAGGTCGGTCGCGCGGTTGCGCGTGTCTTCGCCGCACGAGCCCGGCAGGACGCGACGCGGCTCAACCGCTCCGGTGACTTCCCGGCGGCTCAGGCCGCGCTCGATGCGGTCGCCAAGCGGATCAGGAGCTACGCCGGACGCGATCCAGAGATGCGCGCGCTCATTGCCGACCTAGAGCGCGATGCCTCAAACCTGGCTGCACCCATGCCGGCTGCGGCCTTGAAGGAGATGCACTTCGCGAGCTACGCAACGGCCAAGATGCGCATGGCCGATGGCAAGGCGTTCCGCCGCCCCAGCAAGTAGGCCCGCGAAAGCGAAGACCTACTTCTGCAGGTTGGCGGTGTAGTAGACCTCCAGGATCCTGTCAGCGCTCCAGCCCTTTTCGGCACAACGCTTGCCGGACCGGGCACGCAGCTTGTAACCGGCGTCTGCCGCGCACGGGACCCTGTCACCGCGGCGATAACCGGTCATCGGCAGCCTTCCGTCTCGGTACAGCCGCCAGGTCCACGTCGCGTTGACGGAGTTCCAGATGGTGTTCGGGATCTGATTGATGGGCTTGCCGGAGTAAAGCTGGTCCGAGGTCGAATCGCGGACGTCGAAGCACTTGCCGCCGTACACGCCACCGCGCCAATGCAGGACGTGGTACCAGGCATATTGCTTGACGGCGACCGCGCCGGCCTTGCGTAGCTCGGCCTGATCGACATTCCACTCGCGCGACACGACTCGAGCGACGTAATGCTTGAAGTCGACACGCTCGACGAAGCCTTCGCTGACGCGATATACGGCGATGGTCTGGGGCGGCTGGTTGATTGATGACCAGTCCGTGCATTGCGCGCCCGCTCGGGCGGCGACGGGTTGGACTGGCGCGGCGAAACCCGCGACGAAGACACTGGCAACTACAGCCAGCATCGCTGGGGCGATGCGCACGGCTAACTATTCCTCCTGATTTTGCGCGGCACAACCAACGTCGCTGGGGCGACGCGGGGGCACGGCGGCTGCTCCTCGCTAAGTGGGCATGGTAACCGGCATGTCCATTCCTAGACGAATTTCTCACTGACCCTGACCACTGCGGACCGCTAAGATCGGCCCACAACCGAACAGGAGCGCCATGAACACCACTCCAGCCGTGGGAGTGAGTGCCGGTCGAATCGGTGGTTGGGCTGTCAGCCTGCCGTGGGGTTGGGGGTCTGCCCTTCGTTCGACGCTGCTCGCGCCTGCCCTTATCGCCAGCCTTGCCCTGTGGCTCGTCGTGGGCGTCGCACCCGCGGCCGCCGCGCCGAACAGCATCGGGCTGCGTGCCAGGTACGACGTGCGTGCCGCGATCGACTGGTCCGCCAACAGCCTCGCCGTGACCAGCACCGCCCATGTCACGAACACGACTTCGGCAGCGGTCGCGAAGCTGACCTTCAACCTGCTGCCGCTGCGATTGGGCAAGATCTCCGGCCTCACCGCGACCGCGGGCGGCGGAAAGGTGACGCCCACCGTCTCCGACCAGAGCCTGATCGTGCGCCTGCCCGGCCTGCTGACGCCCGGCGAGAAGATCAACGTGACGATCAACTATCGCGCCACGTTTAACACCGATACGGGCGGCAAAAGGTCACTGCTGATGAAGGAGAGCGGGATCGCGGCCGCCTACCGCTGGATCCCGTGGCTCAGCCGCGAACTTCAGTTCTCGACACCCAACTTCGGCGAGAGCTGGGTCACCGCGACAAGTCCACGCGTGACGGTCACCTTCACGTCCGACGTGCCGCTGAAGTACGCGACCAGCGGCGAGCGCACGGCCAGCAACGGCAACTCACAGACGTTCGTGGCGCGCGATGTGCGCGATTTCAACTTCTCAGCCAGTCCCAACTACTCGGTCAAGAAGGTCACCTGGGGCGGGATCAAGGTCAAAGTCTTCTATCGGACATACGACCCCGACCGGCTGCTGCTCTGGACGATCGGGGCGCTCGAACGCTTCACAGCGAAGGTCGGAAGGTATCCGTATGACCATTTCGTGGTGGCGGAGACGCCCGCTGGGATAGGCATGGAATCGCCGGCGATGGTCTGGATCGACGCAACAATCGGCAGCTCCAGATTTCCGCACGTCGTGGTCCACGAGGTGGCCCACCAGTGGTTCTACGGCACGGTCGGCAACAACCAGGCGACCCAGCCGTTCGTCGACGAAGCAACGGCCGACTTCCTGACCCGCGACCTGCTCAACTCTTTCCGCGGGTCCGGCTGCGCCCCGGGCCGGCTGGACAAGTCCGTTTACGACTACAGCGGAAACTGCTATTCCGAGGTGATCTACGTCCAGGGTGGCCTATACCTGCGTAACTACAGGGAGGAGGTCGGCGCCAACACCTTCTGGACCGGGCTCAACAACTTCTATCGCGATCGCAAGTTCGGGATTGCCAACATCCGAAGCCTGCTAGATCACCTCGACGCGGCGTCAGGGTTCAACAGCCAACTCCACGAGGACCGCTTCCCGAGCCTCTACTGACCCGTCAGTCGGCGCGGGTGAACGATCGCTTGATCCAGCCCGTGCGACCATCCGCCAGGCCAACCTTCAGCCAGGCTTCGCCACGCGGATCCCAGCCTTTCGCGAGAACTGACAGCCTCATGCCCGCCCTGACGTAGTCGACGGCGCGGTTTTCGTAGCCGGGCGCTATTCGGACGTTGACTCGTCCGCCCGTGACCCAGACGCGCGGGAATGGCTCGGTCCTGATCTTTGGATCGCCAAGGCCGGCGGGGAAGCAACGGTCGGCCACGGTCTCACGAATACCCGGCTGCGCCGATCGCAGCCCAGTCGACATCACCCGCTCCACGTAACGGAATGCCCGGTCCGACCACAGAGCCTCCTTTCCTTCACCATTGCCCGTCAGCCACCAGTACGCCACGCGACGCCAGCTGCGACGCTTCTCGTACAGCTCGAGGATGCGGCTGCGAGCGACGAACTCCTGGTTGCGCGGAGTTGGCAGCGCCCATCGATTGCCGAGATAGCGGCCCGACCAGGCGACCCAGTTGCGCGGCATGATCTGGTACTTGCCATGCGCACCGGTGCGGGCGTTGACGGCGTCGAACCGGCCGCCCGATTCCGTGCACGCCACACCCGTCATGAAAGTGTGAATGTCGAGGCGTTGCTGGGCCCCGGCGTCCACCGCCACGGGCGCGAACACTCCGATCGAAACGACCAACGCCACTGTCAGTCCGATTGAGCGCACTCTTAACTCCCTGTATGTGCGGGGCTCGTCCACGACAGACAAGTGTTCCGCCACGCTTCCAGGGCACCAGAGCGCGGACAAAGGATACCCCGTTGTGTCCAGGCGCTGGGTGGAGCCGCTCCCGAGCGATCTCGAGGGTCATCCCAGGCGCAACACCCGGAAATCTGACTCGTCACGGTCGAACGTGAAGCCGTTTTTCTCCAGGACGCGCATCGAGCCGGAGTTGTGTGGCGCTACCCACGCCTCGAGCGGGCGATAGGGCACCATCTCCAAGAACTCACGTAGCGCCCTCGCTGGCGATGCCCCTCCCCCAGAACTGACGGCCGAGCCAGTAGCCGACCTCGCGGTGGCCCTCATCCTCCCAGCTGACGAGGTGGCCGGCCCCGACGTCGCCAACCACGATTGTCCGGGCCACGATGGCGTCGTTGGCCATGATCTCGTGCCAGCGTTGCTCGGCTGCGGGTCGCGTGCGCGAGGTGAAGGCTGCCATCCGTGCGGCTTCGGGGTCGGCCTGGTACTGGTAGAAGAACTCGATGTCCGATTCGCGGACCTCACGCAGGATTGGCTTGCGGGCCGCCGCTGGGTCGCTCATGCCCGTTGGTCGCTCATGCGGTTGAATGATGGACCCACCTCCTCGTCCGCCGGAGGTACTTGTTCCTCCTGAGTACATTCGCGTGATCAGGCGGAACGAGTGGGTTGCCCAAGCGCCGGGAAATATCACGCGAAGGGACTCAAACCCGACCTGTCGGTAGAGTCGTTCGATGACGACGGTTTCGATTGGCCGGGCGCGTGCCGCGGTCGCGGCGCGTGTCACGGTCGCGTTGATCGCCTTTGCCGCGGCCTTTGGCGCCTGTCAGCCACCAGCTTCCCCGTCGGGGTCGCAGGGCTCGCTCCAGCCCTCGCGCGCGCCGGGTTCGGTGGCGGCTGCCGCCATCGCGCCACTGGGTGCGCTTCAGGAGGCGAGGGTTGCTCGCGTCAGCGATGGCGATACGATCGAGGTGGAAGTGGACGGCGAGAGCACCCTGCTGCGGTACATCGGGCTCGACGCGCCCGAGATCGAGGGGCCCTACGCGGACGTCGAGTGGCTAGGGCCCGAGGCTGCTCAGGCGAACAGGAACCTTGTGGCCGGGCAGACGATCTTCGTCGAGCGGGATGTGTCGGATACCGACCGGAACGGCCGCCTGCTGCGCTATGTCTGGTTGCGCCACGGCGCCGCCTGGGTCATAGTCAACCGTGAGCTCGTGCGTCTCGGTTTCGCGGAGGCTCACGACTATGAGCCGGACACGATGTACAGCGAGATCCTGTTCAACGCGCAACGTGAGGCGCAGCTGGCGGGCACTGGCCTGTGGGGTCCGAGACCAGCCAATTAGGGGGCCGTGCCACGCTAGCTGGCATGCCCTTTAGGTAGAGTCGGTCGATGCACCGGCGCGACGGAACACTGATCGTTTCGGCGACCGACCTGGTGGGGTTCCTGGCGTGTGGCCATCTGACCCAACTGGATCGGGCGGCGGTTGCCGGCTTGATCCGCAAGCCAGATCGGAGCGAAGATCCGGAGGTCGAGCTCCTCCAGCGCCGCGGTGGGCTGCACGAGCAGCGCTATTTGGCCGAACTGCAGGCTGTCGGTCGGGTCATCGCCGACCTGTCCGCGAACAAGGACCTTCCGTACCAGAACCAGGCCGCGCTGACAATTCAGGCCATGGAACGTGGCGATGACGTCATCTTCCAGGCAACGGTTTTTGACGGTCGATGGGTGGGCCATCCCGACTTCCTGCTGCGGACGCCCGGCGCGAGTCGGTTTGGTGACTACAACTACGAGGTCAGTGATACCAAGCTGGCACATAGCGCCAAAGCGTCCGCCCTGATCCAGATCTGCTCGTACGTCGACCAGATCGAGCGAATCCAGGGCGTGCGTCCGGAATGGGTGTACGTCGTCACCAGTGGGGCTGAGATCGACGTCCACCCCTTCCGGACGGCGGAGATGATGGCCTATTACCGGCACGCGAGAAAGCGTTTCGAGAAGGCGGTCGATGACGCGATCCACGGCGAGCGGACGTGGCCCATCCCGCGCGATGAGAGCTATCCGGACCCGGTCGAGCACTGCGGCGTCTGTCGCTGGTATCCCGACTACTGTCGAGTGCAATGGAAGGATGACGACGCGCTGAAGCTTGTCGCCGGGATAAGCCGCGACCAGAGGAAGGTGCTCAGCACCCATTCCGTGACCACAATGCGCGGCCTCAGCGAGCTGACCCAGCCCCTCGAGCTCGACCTTGCGCGCGGCCAAAACGATTCGATGTGGCGGATGCGGGAGCAGGCCCGACTCCAGGTCGAAACCGGCGACAACAAGGTGCCGGTGTTCGAGCTGCTGGGGCCGGAGAAGGACGCCGAAGGGGCGCTGGTAGCCGACCGTGGTTTGTCGGCCATACCTCAGGCATCCAAAGGCGACCTGTTTTTCGACATCGAGGGTGACCCCTTCGCCGACTGGACCGGGCTGGAGTACCTCTTCGGCATCTGGGAGGGCGGCACGGGCGAGAGCCTGTGGGATCAAGGCAGCTATCGGGGTTTCTGGGCGCTCAATCGGGATGATGAAAAGGAGAAGTTCGAGCAGGTGATGGACCTGTTCGTGGAACGATGGAAGCAGTTCCCCGACATGCACATCTATCACTACGCGCCGTACGAGCCGACAGCGTTAAAGCGGCTGGCCGGCCGGCACGCGACCCGCGAAGAGGAGCTGGACCAACTGCTCCGCGGACGGGTGTTCGTGGACCTGTATCGCGTTGTGCGCCAGGGCGTTCGCGTGGGCGCGGACCGCTACTCGATCAAGAACCTCGAACCTCTGTATGGCTACGAGCGGGAGATCGACCTTCGTTCCGCCGGCGAAAGCATCGTCGAGTTCGAATTCTGGCTAGATACCTTCCGACGAGAGGGTCGGTCGGATCAGGCGCTGCTTGACCGGATCGAGCTCTACAACCGCGACGACTGCATTTCGACCGAGCGCCTGCGTGACTGGCTCGAGGGGCGTCGAGGGGACGCTGCAAGCGTTTGGGGTGAGCTGCCACGCCCAGGTGCGCCGGCACCCCAGCCTGTTGACGTCGTTCGTCCCGCACAGCTGGCCGCCCACGAGCTCTCGAAGCGACTCATGGGCATGGTGCCGACCGCCGCCGCCGACCGCGTCACCGACGAGCAGCGGGCCACCTGGCTACTGGCCCAGCTGCTCGGCTGGCACAACCGTGAGCGAAAGTCGACATGGTGGCGATTTTTCGAGCTGATGACTCTTTCTGTCGAGGATCTGCCTGCGGAAAAGGAGCCAATCGGCGGGCTCATATACGAAGGCGTCATAAGGACCAACAAGGCCGGGAACGTCATACACCGCTACCGATACCCAGTGCAGGAGCACGATGTCGGAGACAAGAGCTCGCTCCATGACCCCTCAAAACCAGCCTTCGTCGGATCGGGCGTGCGGCTCGTGGCGATCGATGACGCAAACCAGACACTGGACATCTCCCGCCCGCCGGACTGGAACGGCCCGCATCCACAGGCCGTCGTGCCTGACAACGCGTTCTACACAGAGGCGCAGGAGGAGGCGCTGCTGCGGATCGGTCGGTGGGTGGCAGTGAACGGGATCGCCTCGAGCGCAGATGGCTACCGGGCGGCACGGGACCTTTTGCTGAGACGGCCGCCCCGGGCCGGACAGTCCGCGCATGAGACCCTGGTTCGGAAGAATGTTGAAGAGACCGGCACGCTCGCCGCCCGCCGGCTCGCCATGTCACTGGATGGGACCACGCTGCCGATCCAGGGACCGCCCGGGTCGGGCAAGACCTATACCGGGGCAAGGATGATCCTCGACCTCGTGCGTGCCGGCAAACGCGTAGCAATCACGTCGAACAGCCACAAGGTGATCGGCAATCTCCTGCAAGCGGTTTGCGACGCGGCCAAAGCCGAAAGCTTTCCGTTGCGCGCGATGCAGAAGGGCGACAAGGACGAGGTGATCACGCACGGGTTTGTGGAAGTGAAACGGGCCGCTGAC
This sequence comes from Candidatus Limnocylindrales bacterium, assembly GCA_051003655.1. Classification (GTDB taxonomy): domain Bacteria; phylum Chloroflexota; class Limnocylindria; order Limnocylindrales; family CSP1-4; genus JALYGJ01. Next base: position 8,712 of record JBPCLD010000194.1, read on the forward strand.
AACGGCGAGGTCGTCAAGTCGCTCGAGGATGGGGAGGTTGACGTCGCAGCCGGAACGCCCTGGCTGTGGGCGCGCGAGGAGATGGAGGGCAAGGTCGACACCCTCTTCATCGACGAGGCCGGCCAGGTGTCGTTGGCAAATGTCGTGGCGGTGGCCGGATGTGCTACCAACGTCGTCCTCCTGGGTGATCCGCAGCAACTCGACCAGCCAACGCAGGGCGTGCACCCGGAAGGGGCCGGTTGGTCGGCCCTGGCCCACCTGCTCGACGAGGCAGAGGTCGTGGACCCTGCCGCCGGCGTATTTCTCGAGAAGACCTGGCGGATGCATCCCTCGATCACGACGTTCACCTCCGAGCTCTTCTACGAGGGCGAGCTGGAATCGGTATCGGGCCTTGAACGGCAGCGTCTGCTGGGCGACGACGTGTTGGCTGGGGCAGGTCTGCGCTGGATCGAGGTGGTGCACGAAGGCAACACCGACGAGTCCGAGCAAGAAGCGGCGCGCATTGTCGAAATAGTCCGGTCGCTCGTCGGCCGGCCGTGGGTCAACTCGACGGGCGAGGAGCGCCGAATCGAGCAAGCGGACATCCTGATCGTCTCGCCGTTCAACGCCCACCGTCTGCTCATTGCACGACTTCTCAAGAAATCGGGGTTCGTGGATGTGCCGGTCGGCACAGTCGACAAGTTCCAGGGCCAGGAAGCGCCCGTGTCGATCTACACCATGGCCACGTCGCGACCGGAAGATGCGCCTCGTGGACTGGGTTTTCTCTACTCGCTCAATCGGCTGAACGTGGCGACATCGCGCGCAAAGGCCCTGGCGATCGTGGTGGCATCCCCCGCCCTGCTCGACGCAGTCCCACACTCACCAGAGCAGCTGCGGATGGCGAACGGCCTGTGCGCGTTCGTCGAAGCGGGCGCGCCGCCCAACGGCTACTGGGCGCTGACTGTCCCGAAGTTGTAGATCGAGCCACCGGGCGCGCAGCGCCGAGTGTCACCTCTGACCATGCAGCCGTAGTACTGCGCGGACCCCTCGCGAACAGTCCAACCTCCGAAGGTGTGACCCTTGATATTGACCGGTGAGCCATACCTGAGCAGTGTGAAATGCACGTGCGGCCCCGTCGCCTTGCCGCCGCACTTGGCAGCTGTGGAGGTCCAGCCGAGCATTGTGCCCCGCGCGACCTCTTGACCGGCACGGACACGGATGTCGGTCATGTGGTAGTACGACGTCGTCCAGCCACCGGAGTGACGGATCTGGACCAGGTTCGCGCACGGACGGACCACTACGCCTGCGCCTGCGGCCCGAACCTTGGCGGACACGCCCGCTTCGGGACCGGCGAGGTCGATCGAGCTCCACGGGCTGGTCCCGCGGCCGTCGTCGCTATGGGGACCACCCGTCAGCCGCCACGTGTCGGCATCTGCCCAGGGCAGGCCGAGTGATGTGGATCCAGAGCCCGCCGCGATGACCGCAGTGGTCGACAGGAGCTCGGCTGACGCCGTCCCAGCGAGGGCGGCGTAGCCCTGCTCGGCGAGGAGGTCGAAGCCAGTGCCGCCTTCGACAGCTGCGGTCCAGGACGAATCGCCAAGTTGGGCAACGTACAGAAACACCTGTGCGTCTTCGTCGACGCTGGCGGGGATAACCAGGGTGCCCGTCTCCCAACGATCGTTGCCGCCGAACCGGCTGACCTGTGCAGTTGTCGCTACAGCGCCAAGGCTGCGTGCCAGCTCAAGACGGGCAGCTTCGGCCGCGTCGCTGCCGCCTGGCGGTGCGGCGATGACTGGTGAGTCAACGAGAACGTGTACACCGGCGAGGACGAGTGCCAACAATGCCACGAGCATTCGTCCACGCGAAGAACCTAAACGTCCAACCCAATGCTGGGGCAATCGGGATCCTTCAGGTGCGGTCTTTAGACATCCTACGCGCTCAGCTCCAGCATTCCCGTAGTACGGACGGCTAATGGGAGCTGGGACCATGGCGAAATCACCGTGCGACTTGATATCCGCTGAGCACGGACTATGCTGGCGGTCAACACGCCCGGCAACTCAGGGGCCCCAGCCCCCGTCGGCCCGCGGCCAAATGGGAGGAGCTCATGCACCGGATACGGCTTGCGGTCGCCCTGGTGGCAGTTGCCATCTTTGCGTCCGCATCGATAGTCAACGCGTTCAACCCCGATACCGAGGTCACCGTCGGCAGCGACGACCGCTACTTCTCGCACAACAAGCAGAACGAGCCCGGTCTGGCCGTCAACCCGTTCAAACCGGAGATCCTCGCGGCTGGCGCCAACGACAACATCGACCTCGAGCGCTGCTACGCCGGCTTGGACACCACCTGCCCCTTCACACGCGGAGTCGGCCTCTCCGGTATCCAGTTCTCGATTAATGGCGGTCGTGATTGGATCCAGCCGACCTACACCGGCTGGTCGGCGCGCAACGATTCGTGCCGTACCGACACCCCGGACAACGCTCCATGCCAGCCCGCCGTCGGGCCGATCGGCACCCTGCCCAGGTACTACGAGGCGGGGATGGTCTCAAACGGTGATCCCGAGCTCGTCTTCGGCCCGGTGCCGCGCAACGGCGAGTTCTCATGGGACAACGGTCAGCGGCTGTACTACGCCAACATCGCCACACCTTTCCCAGGTGCCCATCCTTTCCGCGGCGCAGGCGCGATCGCGGTGTCACGCACCGACGATATCGCCGGTGCGATCGCCGGCAACAACAACGCCTGGAAGGCGCCGGTGGTCGTGACGCGCCAGAACGAGGCGCTGTTCAGCGACAAGGAGCAGATCTGGGCCGACAACGCGGCGTCGAGCCCATACTTCGGCAACGTCTACGTGTGCAACGTCGGCTTCCGTGGGGCGGCCGGCTCCGAGCCGGTCCTCGTCGCGACGTCGCGCGACGGCGGCGACACCTGGCGCCAGCGCCAGCTCACCGCGGCAACTAACAATTGGCAGACCGGCGGCCGCCAGGGCTGCACGGTACGCACCGACAGCGACGGCGTCGTGTACGTCGTCTTTGAGGGCTACGACAAGACGCGCCAGACCGGCGTCTTCTATCAGGTTCGCTCCTTCAACTGCGGCGACACCTGGGATCGCCCGCGCGCGATAGTCGATGTCGCTGGCATCGGCCAGTTCGACCCGGCGCAGGGTCGGTTCACCATCGACGGCATCGCCGGTGCTCGGACCAACACCTTCCCC
>JBPCLD010000195.1:0-4352 GCA_051003655.1 Candidatus Limnocylindrales bacterium
CCATTCCGCTCATCGGGCAGCCGCTCATTGGCCTGGCCCCCAGCTTCGACACGGCAGGGACACAGCTTCAGCTGTTGTCGGCGGACCTGGCGACCATCGGCACCTCACTGGACACCAACCGGGGTGACGTCATCGCAACGGCTGTCAACCTGTCCGAGCTTGCCGGGACGGTCGCCACGCTGACCGAATCGGTCCGGACCGGGCCTGGACTGGGCATCTCCGAGGAGGCGCTCGATTCGTTCCGGCTGGCCATCTTCGCCGTGGCTGGCTGGCTGCTTCTTTTCGCCGTCGGCTGCGCCCTCGTCGGCCTCTATCTGCTCGTGGCGGGCCGGCGTGAGGGCAGGGAGGCGCTCGCTACCTAGGCGAGTCGCGGTCGAGTGTCGCGGCCGAGGTGCGACGATGTCACCATGAATCCGATGGGCCGCGCTGTGACACCGACGTCCGTCGCCCATGGCGCCGACCAGTTCCTACCGGCCGACGATCCCGTTCTGGCCGATCCAAACCTGGACCTGGACACCCTGACGTCGCGCTGGGCCAGGTACGGTGCGCGCCGACCGATGACCGCGGAGCAGATGCGTGGCGCAGACAAGCGCGCGCAGCGAATGGGCGTCCCCAGCAGGGATCTGATGGAACAGGCCGGGGCAGCGGTCGTGGCCGCCGCGCGGGCAGTCCTGAATTCCACCGATCGACCGTCTTCCGGCCGCGTGCTCGTGCTGGCCGGACCGGGCAACAACGGCGGCGACGCCTTTGTGGCGGCGCGGCGGCTGGCCGACTTCGGCATCAGCACTGTGGTCGTCTTGGTTACCAGCGACCGCAAGCCCGGGACAGGAGACGCCCTCGCCAACTGGGAGGCGCTGGAGGGTCTCGCGCTTGTCGAGCGCATCCAGGCGGACTCCGGTCACGCCGTCCACCTGCTGCTCAATGGGATCGAAAGAGCAGCGTTGGTGATAGATGGCCTGCTCGGGACGGGCGTACGTGGCCGGCTTCGCGAGCCGATCAGCGAGGCGGTCGACGTCTGCATCGGGGCGCGCCGCGGGGGTGTGCCGGTCCTGGCGATCGACACTCCGAGTGCGCTGGATCTCAGCTCGGGCACTCCGTCGCAGCCAAATGTCCGGGCGGACCTGACCGTCACCTTCCATAGGCCGAAAGAGGGTCTCCTCACGAGGAGCGGCCGGGCGCTGGCCGGCCGCGTTCTCGTCGCCCCGATCGGCATACCGAGCGAGGCCGACAGTGGCTGACGGCGCGCAGCCGCGGCGTTCTGTGCGCGATCGGGAGGTCGTCCTCGCGGCCGTCCTGGTCGTTGCGTTCGTGCTTGCCATCGCTTGGCTGAGCGGGCTGATCCCGGCACTCGACAGTGCGATCGAGCTCGCGCCCGTGATCATCGTCGGGCTTATCGTGGTGACCGTTGTCGTATTGGCGCGCGCCCTGGTCCCGCGCCGGCGCGCCTAGTCGTCGCGCGCGAAGATGTCGAACTTGCGCTCCTCGCCGCGCAGCAACCGGCCGATGTTGTCGTGGTGGGCGATCCACACGATCGACGCTCCAACGACGCCGAACATGAAGTCCGGCCAATCGTTCCAGCCCAGCCACACGAACGCGCCCAGGATGGCTGCGCCGGCAGCCGTGCCAAGCAGCGACCCAAGGGATACGTAGCGCGTCAACCAGATCGTGCCGAAGAAGAACGGCGCGGCCAACGGGATCACCAGCGGCTGGATTACCAACGTCGCGCCGATACCTGTTGCCACCCCGCGGCCGCCCTGGAAGCGCAGGAAGATCGAGCGCCACGCGCCGACCACAGCCGCCACGGCAGTCAGGCCAACTCCCAACGGTGAGGCTCCAACGAGGATGGCCGCGGCCACTGGCACTGCTCCTTTGGCCACGTCCAATGCGGCCACGAGCACCGCCCGTCGCGCGCCCATCGCGCGCAGCGCGTTCGTCCCACCGGTGCGACCACTGCCAACTGTCCGCGGATCTCGCGCGCCGGTCAGCCGGGCGACGATGACGCCCATGGGCAGCGAGCCGCTGAGATAGCCGATTGCGATCAGCAGCGCATCGAGCAACGGCTGTGGCATTTGCCCCCTCGTCAGTGGCCGGAGTTCAGGCCGGCAGGACCCCGGGATGCGGGCCGGTCCGAGCTCCGCGAGCGAGCAGGAACGCCCAGATTGGAACCCCGATGCCTGATACGACGCCGACGACCATCGACGATGTTGGGCCAAGGCCGGCGATTTGCAGGACGACCCCGATGAGGAGTCCGATTGCGATCAGGTAGGAGACCAGCGTCCAGTCGCGACTGATCCTCATCAACCACCCCGCCACCGCCGCGCCCAGGCCGACGATCGTGATCGCACCGAGGTTCAGCCATTGCTGCATGGTCCAGCCAATCCCCAGCGCGTAGTCCTGGGCGATCACTTCATACGCCTTGTAGCCGCAGTCGCAGTAGGTGAACGTGGCAGCGGTGTTGACAGCAAGGTTGAGCAGCTGCGCCGCGACTCCCAGCACGCCACCAACCACGAAGATGACGGCCATTACGTCGCGGACGGCGCCGATGGGGGCCACGAATCGAAGCGTGGGGCCGAGCAGGGCGCCAATGAAGAAAACCAACAGCGCGGCCAGGTTGCTGACCACCGCCAGCGGGTATAGCTCACGGTCGAAGCCACGGAAGATCAGCAAGCGCTCGATTAAATCGGTCGTATCGGGAACGTCAGTGGCGAAAGGGTTAAGCGAAAAAGTCAGGGTCATGATCGCCGACACGATGACCGTCGCGATCAGGGCCCAGCATAACCAGCGCAACAGACGATCCGCAGTAACCACGTTTGCACCTCCCTCGCTACCCCGCCGCAGTGTAGTCACGGACGCGGCCTCGATTGCAGCCTCTGTGGGGCCCGCGTACCATCTGGCGCGATGATCCCAGAGTCCCCAATCGGCTGTTCGTGCGCCCATGGGCAGCGTGCGGACCGACGTACCTCAGGCTGACCGGGCGTGGCAGTCGGCTCCTCCAACAGCTTCGACCTCATCGTCCTCGGCGGAGGCACCGGCGGCTATTCGGCCGCCTTCCGCGCCGGACAGCTGGGCCTGAAAGTCGCCCTGATCGACGAACGTCCCAAGCTGGGCGGCACGTGCCTGCACATCGGCTGTATCCCGACCAAGGCGATGCTCGAATCGGCCGAGCTATATGAGCGCATCCAGCATGGCGCGGCAGAGATGGGAGTCATCGTCCAGGGAGTGACCTACGACTACGCGGTGGCCGCCAAGCGGCGAACCCAGGTCGTGGACCGGCTGGCCAAGGGGCTCGATTCGCTGGTCAAGAAGAACAAGGTCGAGCACATCCGTGGCCGGGGCACACTCCAGGGCGGCAAGAAGGTTCGCGTCGAGACCTTCAAAGAGGACGGCACGAAGGACGGCGAGCGTGTCTTGGACGCCAATGACGTCATCCTCGCCAGCGGGAGCCGCGTCAAGAGCCTGCCCGGGCTGGAGCCTGATGGCAAGCACATCATCACCAGCGATGACGCCACCACGGGCAACACGCTTCCGGCGAGCATCGTCGTCGTTGGCGGCGGCGCCGTGGGCGTCGAGTTCGCGAGCTTCTACCACGACGCCGGCGTCGAGGTCACGCTGCTCGAATATCTGCCGCGACTCACGCCGCTCGAGGACCTGGAGGTCTCGAAGGAGCTCGAGCGATCGTTCAAGCGGCGGGGCATGAAGGTCATGACCAACGCGCGCTTCGACTCGGGTGCTGTCTCGCTGGACGAATCGGGGATCTGCGTGATGGTCGGACCGGATGGCAAGGAGCCCAAGGAGCTGCGCGCGGAGCAGATGCTGGTGGCCACTGGGCGCGCGCCGAACTCTGAGAATGTCGGGCTCGAATCCACCCGCGCCAAGGTCGAGAAGGGGTTCGTGGCGGTGGACGGGCGGATGCGCACCGCTGAGCCGCACCTCTACGCGTGTGGGGACCTGATCGGCGGCCTGCTGCTGGCGCACGTCGCCGCGCACGAAGGGATAGCCGCCGTACACGCGATCGCGGGCGCTGAGGCCGAGACGGTCGACTATCTCAAGATGCCGCGCGCGACCTACTCACGGCCGCAGATCGCGTCGATCGGCCGCAGCGAAGAGGAGTGCGCGCGCGACGGGATCGAGGTGCGGACCGGCAAGTTCCCGTTCCAGGCGTCAGGCAAGGCGCTCATCCGCGGCGAGCACGAGGGCTTCGTGAAGGTCATCGCCGATGCAAAGACGGACGAGCTGCTCGGTGTGCACATGATCGGGGCCAACGTGACCGATCTCATCAGCGAGGCGAGCGCGGCGATGCTGCTCGAGGCAACGGCATGGGAGGTCGGCAATGCCGTCCACCCGCATCCGAC
>JBPCLD010000196.1:0-5994 GCA_051003655.1 Candidatus Limnocylindrales bacterium
GTACCTCCGTCTGCTCCATCCGGTCATGCCCTTCGTGACCGAGGCGCTGTGGGCAGCGATCCCCCACGGCGCGGATGATCCGGACCTGCTCATCGTCGCCCGGTGGCCCGTGCCGGGTCCGCGCGACCCGGCTCTCGAGACCGAGGTCGAGGCGATCCTCGAGCTCATCCGCGGTATCCGCCAAGCTCGTGCCGAGGCCCACCTCGACGCCGCCGCCTGGCTCGCGGCGGAGGTCGCGGTGCCGACCGAGCTCGGCCCCACATTCGATGCGCTCCGTGCCGCGATCGAGCGTCTCGCCCGGGTCCGCCCACTCGTGCGACGGGCCGCCAAGGATGGGCTCGGCAACCCACCCTCAGGCCCGGCGGTCGGCGCGTTGACGGTCATCGCCGGCGAGCTCGAGGCGGTCGTCGAACGGCCCGACGACGAGCCCGACGCCGCGACACTGGACCTCGAGAGCGCCCGCCTCGAGCGGGAGCTCGTGGAGGCGGAAGGCAGGCTCGAAACCGCCCGTGCTCGTCTCGCCAACGAGGCCTTCCGCGCCAAGGCACCTCCTGCGGTCGTGGCCGGCGCTCTGGCCAGCGAGGCCGAGCTCTCGGACCTGGCCCGGAGCCTGCGCCTTCGTCTCGGCCTCCCCGTCGACTGACTCTTCGCCTGAGGTAGACTGGGACCGGTCCCACGCGGATCCGAGCAGGGGGAGAGATGGCAGCCACGATCGGCGACGTCGCCCGACTGGCCGGCGTCGGTCGCGGCACGGTCAGCAGAGTGCTCAACGAGCGCGCCAATGTGGACCCTGCGACACGCGCTCGGGTGCTCACCGCGATCCACGCCCTGGACTACGTGCCGAGCGCGGCGGCGCGGCGACTGTCGCTTGGCCGGACGCAGACGATCGCGGTCATCCTCCCGTTCCTCACCCGGCCGTCGGTCGTCGAGCGTCTGCGCGGCATCGAGGCGGCTGTGGCCCGGTCCGGCTTCGACATGATCGTGTTCAACGTGGAAACCCCCGAGCGACGGACGGCCCTCTTCCGGGACCTGCCCCGTCGTGAACGAGTCGATGGGACCATCGTCGTCTCGCTCTCGCCCAGCGCGGACGAGGTCGAGCGGATCAGGAGGACGGGCCTGCCGACGATCCTCATCGACGGGCATCATCGAGCACTGCCACGGATCGTCGGGGACGACGTCGGCGGTGGTCGGCTCGCAACGGACCACTTGATCGCGCTCGGGCACCGACGCATCGGGTTCATCGGGGAGATCCCTCGGCCGCGACTCGCCTTTCGTTCGACCCGCCTTCGGATGACCGGTGTCCGGCGTTCACTGTCGGACGCCGGCCTGACCATCCCGGCCCGGCTCATCGGGGTCGGCGACCACACGCGTGGCCGGGCAGCCGAGCTTGCCCGACGGATGCTCCTTCTCCCGATGCCGCCGACGGCGATCGTGTGTGCGAGTGACACGCAGGCCGCGGGCGTCCTCGAGGCGGCCGCGACCTACGGCATCGCCGTGCCGGGGCTCCTCTCGGTAACGGGGTACGACGATCTCGAGCTTGCCGATCACCTCGGTCTGACGACCATCCGCCAGCCGCTGTTCGACTCTGGCCGACGAGCCGTCGAGCGGCTCCTCGCGTCGATCGAGGGCCGACCCGGCGGTCCGCTCCGTGAGCTCCAGGACATCGAGTTGGTAGTCAGACGTACGACGGCTCCAGCGTCCCTGTGACGGGCCCGTAACGGCACCAGGGCGACTCTTGACAGTAAGGGGTACAGTACGCCGAGCAGAATGGAACCGGTCCCACGCGATGTCGTGGGGGGGTGAACGCTGCCCCAGGAGGAAGAGTTCATGCGAAGGATGTTGGCCATGCTGGCCGCCGCGGCGATCGGGGTCGGCGCGTGCAGCACGAGCACGGGCGGGACGACCGCGCCCTCGACGGGTGGTGGCGCGAGCAGCGCACCCGCGAGCAGCGCACCCTCGACGGGCGCCGGCGGGTTCGACCCAGCGGCCATCGAGGGCGATCTCGTGCTCCAGGGTTGGAGCGCGGGCGCCGTCGAGGCGCCGATCCTCGAGAAGCTACTGGTCCAGTTCCAAGCCGCCTATCCGAAGATCAAGGTCAAGTTCGAGCCGGTCGCGGGCGAGTACCCGGCCGCGATGGCCGCCAAGTTCAGCTCCGGCGACGTGCCCGACGTGTTCTATGTCGACTCGGCGTTCGCGCCGACCTGGATCGACGACCAGCTCCTCGCGCCGCTCGATGACTACATCGCCAAGAGCGCGATGGACACAAGCCAGTTCTACGAGGGCTATCTCAACGCGTTCAAGGGCCCCGACGGCAAGATCTACGGTCTGCCCAAGGACGGCAACACGCTCGGCATGGCGTACAACACGGACATGCTGACCAAGGCCGGCGTGACCGCACCGCCGACGTCCTGGGAAGAGCTGACCGCGGCCGCCGAAAAGCTCACCGTCTCCGGCGTCAAGAGCCCGATGTGCCTGAGCTCGAGCCTCGACCGCGCGCTCGCGTTCATCTATCAGGGTGGTGGCGCGCTGTTCAGCGACGACAAGACCGCCTCGGCCATCGAGTCGCCCGAGTCGGTCGCCGCGATCGATGCCTATCTCGGATTCTTCAAGTCAGGCGCCGGCAAGCGCCCGGGCGACCTTGGGGTCGACTGGTGCGGCCAGGCACTTGGTGAGAAGAAGGCCGCGATCATCTTCGAGGGTGGCTGGGTCGACCCGTACATGAAGGACCAGTTCCCGGACACCAAGTATGCCTGGGCGGAGATGCCGGCCGGCAAGGGCGGCAAGGCCACCATGGGCTTCACCGTGAGTTACTCGATGGGTGCTGACTCGAAGAACAAGGACGCCTCGTGGGTCCTCATCAGCTACCTGACCGGCAAGGATGGCATGACCACCTGGACCGAGGGCGGTGTCGCCAACCCGTCCCGCAAGGACGTCGCCGGCGCCCCCGGCAAGGAGATCCTCATCCAGGCTGCCGACTACGCTCGGCCGTGGAGCTTCATCCCCGGCTTCAGCAAGGTCAACGACGCCTTCAACAACGCCATGACGGCCGCGATCGAAAGTGGTGGCACCGGCCAATCGGTCGCCGACGCGACGAAGGCCGCCATCGACGCAGCTCTGAAATAGGTTAGCCCCGCACCCGGGGTCCGGCCAGGCCGGACCCCGGGTGTATCGTTGCGTTCGTCACGGAGGGAGCCCTGATGGCGGTCGCCAGCCCACAAACGGCCAGAGGGACGATAGGATCCGAGCGTCGCTCGGAGATGATCGCGGGCTACGTGCTCGTGGCCGTGCCCATGATCATCTTCCTCATCTTCAACATCGGGCAGATCTTCTACGCGCTGTACATCAGCCTGTTCGACTGGGGCGCCAGGGGTGCCAAGGAATTCCTCGGGACCGCGAACTACACCGACCTCCTGGGCGACCCCATCTTCCAGAAGGCGATCACGAACACGCTCTACTACGCGGCTCTCGTCGTGCCGCTCCAGATGGCGATCGGCCTGTTCCTCGCGGTCATCGTCAACCAGAAGATCCGCGGCCAGACGTTCTTCCGGGCCGCGTTCTACTTCCCGGCCATCGCAAGCTCCGCCGCCATCACCGTGCTGTTCATCTTCATCATGAACCCGGAGGGTCTGTTCAACAACGTCCGGTCGGCGATCGGGTTGAACCCGATCTTCGCGGCGCTCGGCTTCCCGGCGGATCAAAACTGGCTGCTCGACAGTTCGACCGCGATGAACTCGATCATCCTGCTCAACGCCTGGACGACGTCGGGCACGATGATGCTGTTCTACCTGAGCTTCCTTCAGACGATCAGCAAGGAGGTCTACGAGGCGGCGGCCATCGACGGCGCGAGCTGGTGGCAGAACTTCCGGCACATCACGTTCCCGCTGCTCGCGCCCGGCCACTACTTCGTGGCGACCGTGTCGCTCATCGGTGCGCTCCAGATGTTCGACCAGGCGATCATCGCCGGCGGATCGGGCGGGGAGCCGAACAACGCACTGACGGTCATCGTCCTGTTCCTCTATCGGTCGGCGATCCGCGAGTTCGACTTCGGTCTGGCGGCGGCGGTCGGCATCATCCTGTTCGTCATCGTCTTCGCCTTCACGCTCGTCCAGCGACGGTTGTTCGGGCAGGCACCGGCATGGTGAGGAAGCTCCGATGACGACCCAGGCCACCGTCCAGCCGAAGGCCAGTGCCGCGGACAGCGCAGCGCCCGTCGGCGACCGATCGGCGCGGCTGCGGCTGATCCTCGCCTATGTCCTGCTCATCGGCTACGCGCTGCTCATGTTCGTCCCGTTCGCTTGGTCGGTCGCGACATCGTTCAAGACCCGGGCCGATGCCGCGCAGCTGACGTTCATCCCCGACCCGGTCAGCCTGACTGGCTGGAATGCGGCGTTCAACGACCTCGACCCGGCCATCCCCGTCCTGTTCTTCAACAGCTTCCTGATCGCCGGCATCGTGACCGTCACCAATCTGGTGCTGGGCAGCATGGCCGGCTATGCGTTCGCCCGGCTGCGCTTCCCGGGGCGCGAGATCCTGTTCCTGCTCGTCCTCGGGACGATGATGATCCCGGACCAGCTCCGGCTCGTGCCGGTCTACCAGATCCTGCGGACCCTCGGCCTCCTCGGGGGGAACGCCCAGTACATCGGGGTCATCGTCATCCTCGCGATCGCGGCGCCGTCGATCTTCCTGCTCCGCCAGTACTTCATGTCGATCCCGGTCGCGCTCGAGGAGGCTGCCAAGCTCGACGGGGCGGGCTTCTACACGACCTTCTGGCGGATCATCCTGCCGCTTGCGACACCGGCCCTCGCGGCCGTCGCCATCCTCTCGTTCCAGGGGACGTGGAACGGCTTCTTCTGGCCGTCGGTAATCCTCCAGGAGCGCGATAACTGGACGCTGCCGCTCGGCCTGTGGCAGTTCAACGACCTGTACAACGCGAACTGGCCGGCGCTCATGGCGGTCGTGGTCATGGCCACGCTACCGATCGTCGTGCTCTACGTCTTCTTCCAGCGCTACTTCATCGAAGGTGTGGCGGCAGCCAGTGTCAAGGGCTGAGCCCGCGGCCGATACGCTCCCACCAGCTCCCCGTGTCGGGGCCGCCCTCCGCTCGGCGGCCTCCGACTTCTTCTACAACTCGTGGCGGCTTGTGCCGGCGAATGCACTCGTCGCTGGCGCGCTGCTGGCGGTCGTCGTGGCGTGGCTCTTCCTGGGCCTGGCGATGGCCCTCGCGCTCGCCCCGCTCGTGGCGTTCCCGCTCGGCGGCCTGTTTCGGTTGACGGGGTTCATCGCCCGCGGCCGGGACGCCGTCCTGTCCGACGTCTGGTCGACCTGGAGCAGCACGTGGCGCGAGATGATCGGGGTGGGCGTCGCCCTGACCCTGGCCTCGTTCGTGTTCACGACGAACATCGTCGTGGGGCTCGCGGGCGACTTCGGTCCAGCGACGTTCGTCGCGGTCATGGCGGGCTGGGGCCTGGTCGGCACCTGGGTGTACGCGCTGCTTGCCTGGCCGATCCTCATGGATCCCGACCGGGTCGCCACGCGCGTTCGTGACCGCCTGCGGCTGGCCGGCCTTCTTGCAGTCGCCTTCCCGCTCCGGTTGCTCGGGTTCACCCTCGTCATCGCCGTCTTCCTGGTCCTGAGCACGGCCTTCTTCGCAGCCGTGCTTACCGTGTCGCTCGCCTTTGCGGCACTCGTCGTCTGTCGCTACGTGCTGCCGGCGTCGGATCGCCTGTCGACCCGGGCGGGGCTGGCCGTCCCATCCGTCATCACCGATTGAGCGGGCGATGACCCTGGCCATCCCGGTCGGTCCGTCGACCGTCACGATCAACCGCGACGACCGGGTCGTCGTATGCCAGCCCGACGCTCGGATCGATGCCAGCCGAGACGAGGGCTTCTTCGCCCGGGACACGCGTTTCGTGTCCGGCTACGATCTGACCCTCAACGGACACAGGCCGGTGCTCCTCAACTCGTCGCCGATCCAGTTCTTCTCGTCGCGCTTCG
>JBPCLD010000197.1:0-4380 GCA_051003655.1 Candidatus Limnocylindrales bacterium
CGAGGGTGGGATAAACGTCGGCCACGCGTTTCTGTACGTCGAGTAACCTTCTCGGCGAGTTCCCCAGGGAGGTTTTCACAAGTTCAGTGCCAGTTCGTATCCGTCTGACGCGCGTCGGCGCGACCAAACAGCCCACCTATCGCTTTGTCGTGGCCGATAGCAGAAACGCCCGTGATGGGCGCTCGCTCGACACGCTCGGCCATTACAACCCGCGCACCGACCCGATCGAGATCAAGGTCGATGAGGCCAAGGCTCGGGATTGGCTCAGCCGCGGCGCGCAGCCGTCCGACACGGTCGCCCGGCTCTTCCGTGGCGTCGGCATCCTTCCCGCCGAGAAGAGCGGAAAGGCCTAGATCAGGTGACTGCGCAATCGCTTGTCGAGTACGTGGCAAAGTCTCTGGTCGATGAGCCAGACGCGGTTTCGGTCAAGGTGATCGACGACGCCGAAGGTCGGGTCATCGAGCTGCACGTTGCCGAGACCGACATGGGCAAGGTCATCGGCCGCAACGGCAGCGTCGCGAAGGCGCTGCGCACCCTTCTCAAGGTTGTCGCCGCGCGCGAGGGAGAGTCGATCTCGCTCGAGATCGTCTAATCGCGTGGCCGGCCCGGCGCGCCCTGAAGCGGGGGAGGAAGCGCGGCTGGTCGTGGGCCTCGTTCGAGGCATCCAGGGTCTGCGCGGCGCCCTCCGAGTCGAGATCCTGACCGATAACCAAGCCCGATTCGACGTGGGGAGCACGCTTTACCGCGAAGACTCCGACACCCCGCTGACGGTCATCAGCGCGCACCGCGACGGACCCGGGCTGCTCGTCCGCTTCGCCGAGGTTAAGGACCGACAAGCAGCGGACCGACTGCGCGACGCTTATCTCGAAGCGACCGCCGATGCCTCGCTGAACCCGGATTCCTACTACTGGCACGACATCGTGGGCTCATCGGTCACCACGCAGCTGGGCGAGGACCTGGGAGCGGTAGCTGACGTCTTCCGGGTTGGGGAGGGGGAGGTCTACGTCGTCCGTGGTCCTCGCGGCGAGATCCTCGTCCCCGCGGTTGCGACCGTGGTGAAGGAGCTGGCGCCGCTCGAGAAGCGGATCGTCGTTGACGGTGACGCGCTTGGTATCACTGGTAGCGTCGCCGCCGGAGATCAGCCGTGAGCCTGTTGCTGATAGACGTCGTGACGATCTTCCCGGAAGTCTTTCCGGGCCCCCTCGGAGCAAGTATCCCCGGACGCGCGCTGGAACGTGGCCTCGCCGAGCTGCGGGCTCATGACCTGCGTCAGTGGGGGCTCGGCCGCCACCGCAGCGTCGACGACTACCCATACGGCGGCGGCGCGGGCATGATCATGCGACCCGAGCCGATCGCTGCCGCCATCGCCGCCCTGAGTGGGCCGAACACGAAGCGCATCCTGCTCGACCCAGGCGGCGTGACGTTCCGCCACACAATCGCCCACGAGCTCGCGGCATCCGAGCACCTTCTGTTCGTTTGCCCGCGCTACGAGGGCGTTGACCATCGCGTTCGCGGTATGGTCGATCTGGAGCTCTCGATCGGCGACTATGTGCTGTCGGGCGGCGAGCTGCCGGCGATGGCCGTCATCGACGCCGTGCTGAGGCTGCTACCCGGCGCAATCGAGGCTGAGTCCATCGTCGACGAATCGTTCGCCAACGGCCTGCTGGAGTACCCGCAGTACACGCGCCCGGCCGACTTCGAAGGTCACCACGTGCCCGACGTGCTCTTGAGCGGCGACCATGAAGCTGTGGACCAGTGGCGCCGCGATCAAGCGATGAGCCGGACCCGCCACCGGCGGCCAGATCTTCTCAACCGCCGCTAGACGCGCCCGGCGAACCAGTCGGCGGCCTCTATGACGCAGAATCGGTTGCCCTCAGGATCGGCCATGATGATGTAGTCGGCATCCGGCGGTCGCTTGTCCCACTGGATCTCCGTGGCGCCCAATGCCTTCAGTCGCTCGACTTCCGCGGCCTGGTCCTGCGCATACAGATCGAGGTGGATGCGGGGTGGGATCTGAAGTGCCGCGCGAACTCGGTCGAGCGAGATGTTTGGCCCCACTCCGGAGCGAGGTCTCAGCAGCGCGAAATCGTCGTCGTCGCCGTCGCGGGGCACGTAGTCCAATGCCTGAGACCAGAATTCGATCTGGCGTCGCAGATCCTCGACACGTATGACGATCGAGCCGACGGTGATCATCGGCCGATCTTAAGCCCGCTTCGTCGCGGCTGGGGCGTCCTACCTCGGCCGATGTATACTCCGCCGCCCGACCTGGACCGCAAGCGGCCTGTCCCGCGCGCCCCGACTACAAGGTGAGTTGACCGTGAGCATCATCGACGAAATCACCGCGGACCAGATCCGCACGGATCTGCCCGAGCTGGCCTCGGGCGACACCGTGCGCGTCTCCGCTCGTGTCAAGGAAGGCAACCGCGAACGTATCCAGGTCTTCGAGGGAACAGTGATGCGCCTGCGCGGTGGCGGGATCAGTCGGTCCATCACGGTGCGCAGCATTCGCAGCGGCGTGGGAGTCGAGCGCACCTTCAAGGTCAACTCGCCGCGCATCGAGAAGATCGAGGTCGTGCGTCACGGTGTGGCGCGGCGCGCCCAGCTGTACTTCCTGCGCAAGCGCGTGGGCAAGGCGGCCACGCTGCGAGAGCGTCGACCAAGCTGAACGCACACCTCCCTCAATGACTCGGAACCGCGTCGAGATCCGCGGCTTCTTAATTTCCACAACCGACTTCGTCTAGGCTTTGTCGCAGTGGCCGTGATCGTTCCCACGAGGCGCCTCGAACGTCGATTGTTCCGCGAAGGACATCGGTTGATCCTGGGACTCGACGAGGTCGGCGTTGCCCCATCGGCCGGCCCGGTCGTGGCCTGCGCGCTCGCCATGCGCGTCGATCGCCGCCCGATCAAGGGCGTTCGCGATTCGAAAACGCTGTCAGCTGCCCAGCGAGAGCGGCTGGCCAGACAGATCCTCAGGCAGGCTGTCGCGATCGGCATCGGCGCCGCGTCGGTTAATGAGATCGACCGGATCAACATCTACCACGCCACTGTGCTGGCCATGCGGCGGGCCGTCGCCAAGGCCGGTGACCACGACTTCGTCATCGTCGATGGCCGGCGGATCCGCGGCTTCGAGGAACACGCCGGTCCCTACCAGGCGGTGATCGATGGCGATGCGCTGTGCTATGCGGTTGCCTGTGCGTCGATCGTCGCCAAGGTCACGCGCGATCGATTGATGCGCCGGTTGGCAGACCGCTATCCCGGTTACGGCTGGGAACACAACTGTGGTTACGCAACGCCCGATCATCGCGCGGGAATGATGGCGTTGGGCGTCACGCCCCATCACCGGCGGAGCTTCATCACAACGCAGCGCGTGCTCCACGGCGAGCAGCAGGCGCTCCGGTTGTTCGAGCCCGAGAGCCAGCCCATTCTGTTGCCCGTCGTCGCTTGAGCTAAGTCGTCGATAACCGGCCGGTAAGCCGGAGCGGCTAGGCTCGCCGGTCGTGGCGACGGAACGGCAGCGACGCGGAGCCCTGGCGGAGGCAGAAGCGGCGGCCTACCTGGAGCATCTCGGCTGGCGCGTGGTCGGGCGCAACGTGAAGGTCGGCCGTGACGAGATAGACATCGTCGCGACGGACCCCGGACCGCCCGCGACGCTCGTGGTGGTCGAGGTGCGCAGTCTTCGAACGGCGACCTTCGGCTCGCCCGAGGAGCGCGTTGACCGGGCCAAGGTCGGCCGCCTCTACCGGGCGCTGGTTGGCCTGGGCGCGCAGCTGCAGTCGAATGAGGGAGTGGGGCGGCTGCCGCGTCGCGTGGACCTCGTGATCGTCGACCGCCGTTCAAGCCGGCCTGAGATCCGTCACTTCCGTGCGCTCGAGCCGCCCTAGGCCCACGTACAGGTGGAAGTGCGAGCCAGTTCCTGGGCGTCGACTGGTAGACTCCGAGGTGCCGCACGAGCGGCAGGCACCGTTCGCGGTGCCCATCACACACGCGTGCTGTTCCCCGCGAGGTGCCCTGAGGCGCGTCTGCGCGTCAAGGTCCGTGGACTTCCAAGAGGCACGCGGAGGTCAAACCGAACCAGGAGGTCCCACTTCCCATGCCGTCCGTTTCGATGCGCCAGCTACTAGAGGCCGGAATCCACTTCGGCCATCAGACGCGGCGCTGGAACCCCAAAATGCGCCCGTACATCTTTGCCGAGCGCAACGGGATCCACATCATCGACCTTGCCCAGACCGTCAGGCGGCTGGATACCGCTCTTGAGTTCGTGCGCGAGACCGTCGCCCGCGGCGACACGATCCTGTTCGTCGGCACCGAGAAGCAGGCCCAGGAGCCCATCGCCGAAGAGTCGACCCGCGCCGAGATGCCCTACGTCAACCAGCGCTGGCT
>JBPCLD010000198.1:0-3193 GCA_051003655.1 Candidatus Limnocylindrales bacterium
CGGTCCTCGCCGACAACGCGGCCGCCAATGTAGCGGACACCGACGTCCGGGATCATGTCGTGGTCCGCGTCGCCGACGAAATCATCGTGGACTTGATGGGCAAGGCATGTGGCGTGTCGTACTCCGAAGCGATGGCGGATGTCGAGCAGCTGGATCTCGGAGGCGTCGCAGTGCCCGTGGCGAGCCCGACCGCGCTCATCAGGATGAAGAACACCTACCGGCCGCAGGACCAGATCGATCGCGAGTATCTCGAGTCAGTCATTCGCACGCGCCGGTGACGAGCGAGGAGTGGCCTTGCGCACCCATTGCGCTCCGAGCCTGGAGCGACCTCTTGCCACGCCTCCGCCAGCGCGCGGTCCTGGAAGCTTTCCGCGTAGATCTTGTAGATGTCCTCGGTGCCCGACGGGCGGGCGGCGAACCACCCACTGGCGGCGATCACCTTGATGCCGCCGATCGGCGCATCGTTGCCCGGCGCCCGGTCGAGGATGCGTTCGATCGGCTCGCCGGCAAGCTCCGTCATGACCACCTGCGCCGGTGAGAGCTTCGCCAGCCGTGTCTTCTGTTCGGTCGTGGCCGGTGCCTCGACGCGATCGGCTGCCGGTTCGCCGAGGTCGTGGGTCAGGTCGCGATAGAGCTCGCCCGGATCGCGCCCGGTCCTCGCAGTGATCTCCGCCGACAGCAGCGCCGGCACGATGCCATCCTTGTCGGTCGTCCAGACCGTTCCGTCGATGCGGCTGAAGGACGCGCCGGCGCTTTCCTCGCCGCCGAACCCCAGCGCGCTGTCGAGCAGGCCGTCGACAAACCATTTGAACCCGACCGGCACCTCGTAGAGTGTGCGTCCAAGCCTGGCGGTCACGCGGTCGATCATCGCGCTGCTGACCACGGTCTTGCCGACCGCCGCATCCTTGCTCCATCCCGGGCGATGGCGGAACAGGTAGTGAATGGCCACCGCCAGATAGTGGTTCGAGGGCAGCAGCCCGGCGCTGCGGGTCACGATGCCGTGGCGGTCGTGGTCGGGGTCGCAGGCGAACGCGACGTCATAGCGGTCCTTCAGACCGATCAGTCGCTGCATCGCGTAGGTCGAGGACGGGTCCATGCGGACGCGGCCGTCCCAGTCCAGGCTCATGAAGCCGAAGGTGGGATCGACCGTGTCGCTGACCACGGTTACATTGAGCTTGTACCTTTCGGCGATCCGCACCCAATAGCGCACGCCGGCACCGCCGAGCGGATCCACACCCAGCCGGATGCCGGAGCCGCGGATTGCATCCATGTCGATCACGTTGCAGAGGTCGGCGACGTATGAGCTCAGGAAGTCGTGCTCGCGAGTGGTTCCAGCGCGCCGGGCCTGTTCGAACGACACGCGCCGCACGTCTTTCATGCCGCCTTCGAGCAGCGCGTTCGCTCTGGCTTCTATCCTGCCGGTGACGCCCGTCTAGGCCGGGCCGCCGTGAGGCGGGTTGTCCTTGAAGCCGCCGTCCTCGGGCGGGTTGTGCGAGGGCGTGACTACGATGCCGTCGGCCAGCCCGGTCGTGCGAGCCCGGTTGTACACCAGGATCGCGTGCGACAGCGCCGGAGTCGGCGTATACTCGCCGTCCTTCGCGATCATGACGTCCACACCGTTGGCCGCCAGCACTTCCAGTGCGCTCAGGAACGCCGGCCGCGACAGCGCGTGCGTATCGATGCCGATGAACAGCGGCCCATCGATCCCCTGCTCCCGGCGGTGCAGGCAGATCGCCTGGCTCATCGCCAGCACATGGGTCTCGTTGAACGTGGCGTCGAATGACGAGCCACGATGCCCGGAGGTGCCGAACGCGACGCGCTGCGCCGGCACCGACGGATCCGGCCGCTGGTCGTAATAGGCGCCGACCAGGGCCGACACGTTGATCAATTGATTGTGCGGCGGGGATTTGCCCGCCAGCGGGCTGATCGTCGTGCTCATGATGGGGTGTTCATCCGCGGTTCCCTACGCCGGCGATAGCGTCGAATCAACGCGTCGGTCGAGCTGTCGTGCATGAACGTGGGCTCACTGACGCTGGCGATTTCCGAGACCTCCCGACCTCACGGACGGAAGAGCCGCTCGTAGAAGCCGCTGGTCTTCATGGTCACCGTCACGGGCGTGTCGTTGAGATTCTGCCAGAACCACCCGAAGTTGCCTGCCGCCGGGGCCTCGAACGCCCCGTGCCCGCTCGGCTGCATTTCGTCTTTCCAATAGCTGACAGACGCGTCTTTGGGCGCGTTGGCTACGTCACCGTGCATGTCGACGTCGACGCCACCGCCTGTCGTGATCCAGGTGAAGACGAAGCGCTCACCCTGGCTCATCGCAGCCTTGATTTCGCCCCCCTCGCCCGATGCCAGCGTCAGTGTCATCTCGTCGCTTCGAAACGGTGTCGGGCTCTTCAGGAGCGGCTGGGGCTGCGCCGACACCGTCGCCGCCGCGGGCAACCCCTCTACCGGCACCGCCGCGCCGGCTGCGGGCCTGAAGATGCCCAGCGCCCGGCCCGCGCCCGTCGGATCCATGCCGTACTCCGCCGGCAGCACCACCATGACCAACACGACTGCCGCAACGACGATGGCAAGCAGCGTGGCGCGCAGAAGCTGGCGCGACGACGGCAACTCTGAGCTTTGCGGTGTAGTCATGGCGTTCTTGCCGATTCGATGAAGTAGCCGGTGAGTTGATAGCCGACGAGGACGAACCCGCTCGTCATGATCACGACGTTGCTGGCGAATGCCTGACGCTGAAACGAGGCGGTCCGCCGCCAGAACGCCATCGCGATCAGGATGGCGCCCAGGGCGAGAAACTGCCCAGCCTCCACGCCCACGTTGAACGCGACGATCTTTGCGACCAGGCCTGCACGCGGCAGTGCGAAGTCCTGCAGCTTCGTCGCGAGCCCGAAGCCGTGAAACAGCCCGAAGAAGAGCACGGCCCCCTTCGTGTTGGGCTGGACCCCGAACCAGCTGCGGAATGCGCCCAGGTTGTCGAGGGCCTTGTAGACGACCGAGAGGCCGATAATGGCATCCACCAGATAGGCATTGACGTGGAGGCCGCTCAACACCCCGAACAGCAGTGTGACGCTATGGCCCAGCGCAAAGAGCGTCACGTAGGCGCCGACGTCACGTAGACGATACAGAAAGAAGATGACGCCCAGCAGGAAGAGCAAGTGGTCATAGCCGGTGACCATGTGCTTGGCGCCCA
>JBPCLD010000199.1:0-4063 GCA_051003655.1 Candidatus Limnocylindrales bacterium
CTCCTGGGCCTCGGCCCACGCGATCGGCAGCCGGGAGCGATTCCAGAGCGACATGCGCAGCTCGACTTCGTCACCGACGACGGTCTTCCTTGGGCTCACCGATCGTTCGTAGACGAGTGAATCGAGCACACGGCGCGGCCACCGTTCGGCCACGATCCGGATGAGCAGGATTGCGCCACCGATGAAAACGGTCGGCGCCGACCCAACCGTGATCCCGAGCGCAACGACCGCGACACCTGCCGTGGCCCACCTGTTCATGCGCCCTCGGCGAGCGGCACCGCTGTCGCGTCCAGGACCTCGTCGAGCACCGCGTCGCGGGTCGCTCCACGGAGCTCCCGGTCCAGGTCGAGCACGAGCCGATGGGCGAGCACCGGTCGAACCAGGTGACTTACGTCATCGGGCAGCACGAACGAGCGACCCTCCAGAGCTGCCCAGGCCTGGCTGGCGCGATAGAGGGCGACGGCGCTGCGCGGACTGGCGCCCAGCCGTATGTCGCGGTGCTCGCGCGTGGCGCGGACGAGCGCGAGCAGGTAACCCTCGACGTCATCACTGACGAGCACGGAGCGCACCTGTGCGCTAACCGCGGCCAGATCGTCAGCGCCCAACACCGGCTGCACCTGATCGACCAGGTCATCGCTGCCGCGTAGGCGACGGAGCATTTGGCGCTCGTCGACCTCCTCCAGGTAGCCGAGCTCGACGCGGACAAGGAAACGGTCGAGCTGCGCCTCCGGCAGCGCAAAGGTCCCCTCGAGCTCGATCGGGTTCTGCGTTGCGAGGACGACGAAGGGCTTGGGTAGCGGGCGGGTCTGACCGTCGACGGAGACCTGTCGTTCCTGCATCGCCTCGAGGAGCGCCGACTGCGTACGCGGAGTGGCGCGGTTGATCTCGTCGAAGAGGACCACGTTGCTGAAGATTGGGCCGGGCACGAAGCGGAACTGGGAACCGTCGAGGATGCTGCTTCCGGTCACGTCGCTCGGCAGCAGATCGGGCGTGCCCTGGACTCGCGCAAAGGTCAGGCCCAGCGACCGGGCGAACGCCTTGGCCAGGAGAGTCTTGCCCACGCCGGGCACGTCTTCGACGAGCACGTGGCCGCTGACCAGGAGCGCGGCTGTCAGCAGACGCAGCGGCTCATGGGCGCCGACCATCGCGCTGCCGACCGATTCGCGCAGCGCAGCCCAGAGCCGACGGGCGTCCATATCAGTCACGTTCGGAAGATTACGTGAGATCGGGCGCAACGCCAGCGCCGTCGCCAGCGCCTGTGCGCCTTCTGCGCGGCGTATCCTTTGCGTGCGCGGCTTCGGCTTCGCACGCGGGGACGAGCACCGCACAAGAAGGAGACTGCATGCCTCGCTCCATGTGGCGCGGCGCGATCCAATTCGGCCTGGTGACCGTGCCGGTCAAGCTGTACCTGGCCACCGAGGCGCGCGGCGGCCTGAGCTTCAACCTGCTGCACCGCGACTGCGGCGAGCGGATCCAGATGAAGGTCCACTGCCCCATTCACGGGGAGATCCCGCGCAGCGACACGGTGCGTGGCTTCGAGTACAGCAAGGGTCAGTACGTCCTCATCGACGAGGCAGATTTCGAATCGGTGCCGCTGAAGACCGTGCGCTCGATCGAGATCGAGCTGTTCGTCGACGCCAGCCGCGAAGCGCACGGCGCCAACTTCGTGAAGCAGGCCTACTACCTGGAGCCGGAACCCATCGGCCGCAAGGCCTTCTACCTGCTCAAGTCGGTGCTCGCCGACGAGGGATTGTCGGCCATCGCCAAGATCGTGCTCAAGGATCGCGAGGCGCTCGCCGCGATCAACCCGTACTCCAACACGATGCTGCTCACAACGCTCTACTGGCCAGATGAGGTCAGGAGCACCGCCGAGCTTGACCTGCCTGAGGCGGAGTTCGACTTCAAACCGGCCGAGCGGACCATGGCCCAGCAGCTCGTCCAGGCGATGAAGGGCGAATTCGACGCCGACGAGTACAGGGACAACTACCGACAAGCCCTGCTGGCAGTCATCGAAGCCAAGGTCGCCGGCAAGCCGGCTGAGCTGCCCAAGGTTTCCGAGGCTCCAACCAAGCTCGCCGATCTTATGAGCGTCCTCGAGGCCAGCGTCGCAGCTGCCCGCGAAGCGCGAGCGAAGACTGGCGCGAAAACGGCCGGCGGCAAGTCGGCCGGCGGCAAGTCGGCGAAAGTTGCCGACATCGGCTCAGGCGCCAAGTCCGCCCGGCGCAAGGCTGAGCCAGCCGCAGCGGCGAAGCGCAAGACCGCTTGAGCCAACAGGGATCCGCCCGGGCCCCTGAGCAGCTGCCGCTCCAGATCGACCCGGGAAAGCGACGAGCCCTCCCCGAGCGCCTTCGGCCGATGCTTCCCGTGGGAGGCGTGGCGCCCTTCGACGACCCGGCGTGGTTCTTCGAGCCGTGGTGGCCGGGCGCCTCTGCCCTGGCCTACGTCGAAGACTTCCAGGTCCGACTACAGATCGAGCACCTGGCCGACCCGATGACTGCCTTCCCGGAGCTGTCATCGATGGGCGCTGATTTTGCCAATGACCAGCTCGTCGTCGAGGGGTCGCTGCTGGTGCTGGACGACGAAGGGCGGCCGGATCAGGACCTCCTTCGTCATCGGCTGTCCGAACCGGGATCCCGGGAGGGGTCGCCCGCGTTCGTCGCTTCAGACCTGCTCTACGACCTTGGCCAGCCGCTGCTCGGCCTGCCTTTCGAGGAGCGCCGCGGCCGGCTGGCGAGCGTGCTGACCGACACCGATCGTTGCGTCGTGAGCCGGGGGTTGCGCGGCGAGGGCATCACCTTGGCTGAAGCCATCACATCAATGGGACTGACCGAGATCTCGGCGCGGCTCCTATCCGCGCGCTACCGGCCGGGAGCTCGCGACGAGTCCTGGTTGCGCGTCCCAGTGGTGGAGACACCGACCGTCCCGACGAGGCCGCTACTGACCCTGCTCCAGCGCCTGCCCATCTGATACAACTGGCAACCGATAGTATCTAATTCTCGTGGGACATTACGTACGCCGCCGGTCTGGCAGGCGTGTCGTTGAGGGAATGAGAGGGTGGTTCTCTTGCGTGCTTCCGGTCGTTATCTCGACTTGGTCCTGCTCGGCACGATCGTCGTTCTTACGCTCGCCACGGCCTACATCCATTACTGGGTAGGCGGCCTGATGCTGATGCTCAACGCCTTCGGCTACTTGACCCTCGCGGTTGCTGTCACGGGCTCAGCGCTGTTCTATCGCCGCGCCCTGCCGCTCGTCCTCGCGGCGCTCGCCGCCTATGCCGCGGTGACCATCCTCGGATGGCTCGTGATGGGCCCGTACTTCGATGTGGCGTACATCGCCAAGGGCATCGAGATCGTGCTGATTACGCTCATCGCAGTGTGGCTGTGGCTGACCCGCGCAGAGCTTCGGGACTCGATTGGCTGGGTTCGATCGCTGATCGCGCGCGCCGCAGCGAGGTGAGGGTTCTTGTGATCCTCGCTTTGACCCTTGCGGCGTGTGGCGGATCACCGACTCCGACCCCCGCCGGAACACCCGCCGTAACGGTCGAGATTTCGGCCACGAACAACGTCTTCGACCGCAATGAGCTCAGCGTCATTGCCGATGCACCGTTCGCCGTCCGTTTTCAGAACAATGACGTCGTTCCTCACAACGTCGCTGTCCGTGGCGGGGCCACGCCGCTTGTCGGCGAGATCTTCACCGGGCCGGCCGAGCGAACGTATTTCTTCCCGCAGCTCCCCCAGGGCAGCTACACCTTCGTATGCGACGTTCACCCAGAAATGAAGAGCGCGTTCCTCAGTAACTGAGCTTGGTTAGCACGGCGTGGGTTTGACAGGTAGCGCGATCATTGCGGTCAGGCCGTATCGACCGAGGGGGATTTCCGTCTCGACTCGCCTTGCCGTCATCGCCTTTGCCTGCCTGCTCGTGTTCAGCCTGCCCGCAACTTCGGGCGCGGCCCAAACGGCCCTCCCAGCCGATCCCCCGAACATCGTCGTGTTCTACATCGACGACACGCCGCCGCACGATGGCAGCCTGTGGGACGACCCGGCGCGGACGCCCAACATCTATG
>JBPCLD010000200.1:0-5345 GCA_051003655.1 Candidatus Limnocylindrales bacterium
TTCGAGGTGAGCAACGAGTACCGCGACGCGCTCGAGAACGCGGGCATGGTCCTGTCCGGCCAGTCCCCGGATGGGCGGCTGGTAGAGATCGTGGAGCTGAAGGATCACCCGTGGTTCGTGGCCAGCCAGTTCCACCCGGAGTTCAAGAGCCGGCCCGATCGACCCCATCCGCTGTTCGACGGCTTCGTCAAGGCCGCCGTTGCCCAGGGCCAGTCGCAACAGGCCGTTTCCGAGCCGAAGCTGGTTCCAAGCGCCGCCGACGCCTGAGCCGCACTTAAATGACCGCCCCGGTCCTGGACGATTTTCTGCTGCGCCTCGCGCCGGCACCGCCCGTCCCCGTGGCCCAGGAGTTGCTCGGTGCTCGCACTTCGATCCGCGCCGCGCTGAGCGCCCTGCGCGAGGTGCCCGACTCAGCCCTCGAACGGGTTTGGCATTGGCGCGGCGGCGAGCTCGACGTGCGCTACGGCTTCTACAGGCAATACGAGGAGATCGAGGACACGCGGGCGCGGATCAATGCGCTGGTCGCGCCGGCACACGCCAGCGAAACTCCGGCGCGTCCGCTCGTGGCCTCAGCCACTGCCGCACGCTGGGACCTTCATGGCGTTCTGGCCGGTTTGGACGATGCCGACCTGGACCGCGACCCAGGAAACGGCGAGTGGACGCTACGGCAGACGCTCGCCCATATCGTGAGTGGCCAGCGCGCCTACGGCTGGTTCACCTACTGGTGGCTATCCCAACGGGATCGTCCGCTCGATGATTTCCCCGCGCGCGTGCCCGACGATGTGGAGATGGGCTTTCCAGAAGAGGAAACGGAAGGCCTCGGGACGCTCGCAGAGATCCAGGGTCGGCTGGATGACATCCTCGATCTGGGGGCAGGCGTTTTTGCGCCGCTGGGAGCCGAGGATCTTGCGGTGCGTGCACGCTGGTCCGGCTTAGCGGTGGACGTTCGATTCCGATTGGTCCGCTGGTCGTCGCACATACGCGAGCACACGATCCAGGTCGAGAAGACGTTGGCCTTCATCGGACGGTTAGTGACCGAGGTTGATCGGCTGCTGTGGCTCATCGCGGCCGCCTATGGCCGGCTCGAGGAAGACCTTCTGATGCTGCCCGCGGATGACGGGAAAGCCGCCGAGGCTTTGGCGCTTGCTAAGTCAGCCGCCGAGCGTGTCGCGTCAGACGCCCAGACGGTTGTAGAGGCAGCCCGCGCCTAACGGCCTGCCCGACCGTCGAACCGCCAAACGTTCAGCCAGTCAACGCTAAGCGGGTCGATCTCGCATTCTGTGGTTGACGGCCGCTGTCGCGACGCGTTTCCAGGCGTGGCGCCACAGGCGCTCCGACCCTGCCGGCCATCGCGACTCGCTTAACGTCGAACGGCTGCACAAATGACGGACGCGTCGAGTGACGTCAGACGATCACACGGTGGAGCCGATAGAACGTCGGCCTGAAGCCAAGCGCCAGCCAGCTCCGGTTGGCCTGGACATTCGTCGAACGCCAGTCGGTCGCCACCCACTCGTAGCCCTCGTCGCGCGACCAGGCAATGATCGTCTCGCCGAGCGCCCGACCCACCCCCAGGCCGCGTGCGCTCGGCCGCACGGCGGCAAATCCGAGGAACCCAGCGCTGCGTGGCCGCATCAGCGGCGTGTGGCCGGGCGACAGCTCGAGCGAGCAGCCGATCGCGGCGCCCACGATCCGTCCCGCGTGCTCCGCCACGAACGTTGCGTAGCTGGGGTTGTCGAAATCTGCCTCGATGTCGGCCAGCGCCTCCTCGACCGTCGGTATCGGCAGACGCGAGAAGACGGCCGTGCCTGTTTGATGCTGCGGCAGTACGACGTCCAGCTCTGCCAGCGAGGGAATGTCGTCTCGCGTTGCGCGCCGAATCGTCACGCCCTCGCCGAGAGCCGGCACGAACTCACGCCATACCGGTTCGCGGACGGCGTGGACCTGTTGCTTCCCAAAGCCGAGGCTGAACCAGGCCTCGAGGACTCGCGGCTCAGTTGCCGGCACAACGACAAAGTGACTCGTCCGGCCTTCGTCCACCCATTGGCCGGCGGCGGCTGCGTATGCCTCGCGGATCGCCTCAGCGTCAGTCCCCGCGCTGCCGGCGTCCTCTATCCAGATGTTCGGGCCCCATGTCGAGTCGGGCCGGCGGCCCCCGAGGACGAACGCAGACGCACGGCCCTGGACGAATGCGATCGCACCGGAAGCCGAGCTCCGCCCAAGAAGAGCGCTTAACTGCTCGCGGGCGGCTGCAGCCTCCTCGTACTTGCGGTCGAGGGCGAAGATCGCGCGTCGTTGGTGCCGGTGGCGCTCCGTCAGCAGCCGGGTCGCCTCATCGATGTCATCGGCGCTGAAGGCGTGCACCTCATACCTAACCATTGCCACAACATCGTGACGGATTACGGCTGTATGTGGCGGCTCGGCGTAGTGCGCGGCGTAGACTGGCCCCGACTATCCCAAGGAGCACCAATGAAGATTTTTCTTGACACCGCAGACATTGAAGAGATCCGCATCGCCGCCCGGTGGGGCGTGCTGGACGGCGTCACGACGAACCCGACCCTGTATGCCAAGGTTGGCGGGTCATACGAGGACATCCTCAAGCAGATCTGCGAGCTGACGCCGGGACCGGTGAGCGCCGAAGTTGTCGCGGAGCACGTTGACGGTATGCTCTCGGAGGGCCGCGCGTTCGCGAAGCTCGCGCCCAACGTCGTGGTCAAGATACCTATGAGCGAGGAGGGCCTCGAGGCCATCTATCGCCTTGCCGAGGAAGGCATCAAGACCAACTGCACGCTCATCTTCACGGCCAACCAGGGCCTATTGGCGGCGAAGGCGGGCGCCTCATTGCTGTCGCCGTTCGTCGGGCGCCTGGACGACATCAACCAGGACGGCATGGACGTCATCCGCGAGCTGGTGTCGATCATCGAGGTCTTCGAGCTTGATTCCGAGGTGCTGGCAGCGTCGATCCGTCATCCGCGACACGTCACGGAGGCGGCCCTCCTCGGCGCTCACGTCGCGACGTTGCCGATGAAGGTTCTGCAGCAGATGGTCCACCACCCGCTCACGGACAAGGGCATCACAACCTTTCGCGAAGACTGGGACAAGGCGCGCCAAGCCGCGGCTGAGAAAGACGCTACCGCAGTCGGGAGCTCAGGCCGCCACAACTAGCCCACGCGTGCCGGCCTCAGTGCCGTCGCTTGGGCTTCTTGTTCTTGTTGCCCGGGTTGTTCTTGTCGTTGTTACCCGCGTTGCCGTTGCTGTTATTGCCCGCGCCGGGGTGGGGATTGTTGCTGTTTGAACCGGAGGCAGCGGGCGGATCTTGATCCGCGGGCTGCGGTGCAGCGCCCTGCCGTGGCGGCGCCTCGGTTTCAGGGAATGTTGCCGGCGGCGTGTCCTCAACGACCGCGAGTCCGGGCGCAGGTGGCTGTGCGGCAGGTGCGGTCGGCAGCGCACCCTCGTTACCCAGTATCCCGACGACCGCCGGCACCGCCACGACCGCACCAAGGAAGAGAGCGGCCAGCGCGATCATCCCCGCGTTCACGCGCCGGGCTGGCGGTGATGCTGCAACGGCCGGCACCGGAGTAACCGGGAGCGTGGTCGTCGCCGATTCGGCATCAGAGCGGCCGTCCAGCCATGCGCGCAGCGAGCGGCCGAACTGTGCCGCCGATGGTCTGCTTTCAGGTCGCGGATCGAGCGCGCCCATGGCCAGGGTCGCCAATGCGGCCGGAGCCTCGATCGCCGCTGGCGGCCGCTGCTGGAGCTCCAGCTGCTCGGCCGGCGAACGCCCGTCGTAGGGTCGGCTTCCGGCCAGCATCTCGTAGAGAACGACGCCGAGCGCGAAGACATCGGCCGCCGGGGAGGGTTTGGCTCCCGTCAGGTGCTCGGGCGCCATGTACGGCAGGGTGCCTATGGCCATGCCCGAGCCGGTGAGCTCGATCGCAGCCTCACTGGCGTCGTATGCGTCACTTTCCTGGCCGATCGAACGCGAAATTCCGAAGTCGATCAGCCGAGCGCGGCCATCGTCGCCGAGCAGGATGTTGGCCGGCTTCACATCCCGATGGACCAGCCCCGAGTCATGGGCGTCGGCGAGCACGTCGCCCACGTCCAGCGCAATAGCCGCTGCCTGGCGGGGTGCGATCGGCGGCCCGGCGCGCAAGCGGTCCGCGAGCGTCTGACCTTGTACGTACGGAAAGACGAGCGCAGCCTCCTTGTTGCCGAACGTCGTGTCCACGACCGGGACCGAGTTGGGGTGCGAAACGAGGTCGCTGGCGGCCGCCTCATCCGCCAGCCTACGGCGCGCGACGGGGTCGTCGACACTCCCCGCCTCGAGTCGTTTGAGCACCACGTCGCGGCCGGTGAGCGTGTCGCGTGCGCGCCACACGTTCGACATCGGCCCCTGAGCGATCCTCTGGATAAGGCGGTAGCGCTTCTTCTGAGCCCTGAAGGTCTGGGTGCTCTCGTTCGGTGACATCGTGAAAATGATCGTCCGGAACGGGGGCAGGATGGGTCAACGCCCGCTGGGGACGGGGTATCAGCCTGCTGACAATCAGCTCGGCGGCTGAACGCGGGCTCTATTGACCGTCCCCGCTCGGGTGGTATCATCGTGGCATCCCCACTTTCCCACGTCGGTCGGCCCATGGCCGCTGATGCCGGGGTGTTTTCCAGCGTCGGATGACGCCTCCCCGCGGTGCCCGCGGGCCGTTCTCCCCGACGCTACCCGCTGACTGCCGTTTGGGCGTAGCCGTCGAATCCAGTCGAACCCAGGAGTACCCAGGTAATACCTGAATGAACATCAACGAACTCAAGAGCAAGAATTTCAACCAGCTGGTCCAGATCGGCGGCGAGCTTGAAGTCGCAGACGCGACCCAGATGTGCAAGGACGACCTGGTCGAGCAGATTCTCCAGCGTCAGGTCGAGCGCACTGGTCAGGTGTATGTGACCGGCATACTCGACATCGTCGACGACGGTTACGGCTTCCTGCGCCGTCACGGGCTGATGCCCAGCCAGGACGACGTATACGTCAGCTCCAGCCAGGTCCGACGCTTTGGCCTGCGCGCCGGCGATCGGGTCGGTGGCGTCATCCGCTCGCCCAAGGACGGCGAGAAGTACTGGGGCCTCATCCGAGTCGAGTCGGTCAACGGCGTGGATCCCGAGACCGCCAAGCGCCGGCCGCATTTCGATGCCCTCACCCCGATCCACCCGATCGAGCTGATCAACCTCGAGACAGACCCCAAGAACCTTTCTCAGCGCCTGATCAACCTGGTCAACCCGCTTGGCAAGGGCCAGCGCGCGCTCATCGTTTCGCCGCCCAAGGCGGGCAAGACGATGCTGCTGAAGCAGATCGCCAACGG
>JBPCLD010000201.1:0-6171 GCA_051003655.1 Candidatus Limnocylindrales bacterium
ACCCGAACCCGAGCCGATACCTCTCCCCGGCCCGGTACCCGAGCCCGAACCTCAGCCTGCCCCCGAGCTCGAACCGATTCCTCCGCCGGAGCCCGAACCGGCACCCGAACCGATTCCTCTGCCCGCGCCTGAACCTCAGCCTGCGCCCGAGCTCGAACCGATTCCTCCGCCGGAACCCGAGCCCGAGCCCGAAGCTGAGCCTTCACCCGAACCCGAGCCCGAGCCCGAGCCCGAGCCCGAACCGATTCCTCGGCCCGCACCCGAACCGGCGCCGCAGCCCGAACCGGCGCCCGAACCGATTCCTCTGCCAGCGCCGGAGCCCGCGCCTGAGACGCCAGGGCCCGCGCGGCCCGTGTCGCCACCCGTGGCGCCGGAGGCCAGCTTCCAGATTCGCGCGGCACCCACTCCGCCACCGACCTCGGTACCTGCTCCGGCGTCGGCGACGCCGCCTCCCGTGGCCGAGCCCGAACCCCCACCCAAGGCACCGGAGCCGCCGCCACCGCGCACCTTCCGCTTCCGGGCGGCGCCGGTCCCTCCCCGACCAACAACGCCTCCTACACCGGCGCCCGGACCGCCGCCACGAACCCCGGAGCCACCCTACCAACCCGGATTAGCGGCACGCCCACCGCAACCAGTCAGCAGCCAGCCGCCGCCGATGCGGCCCACGGTTGCTCAACCGCCCGAACGACGGCCGACCTCGGTGCCGACTCGCTCATTGCGCCCGCGGCCGGTCCAAACGTCACCCGCCCCTGAGCCGCCGATCAAGCCGGGCGATCTCATCTGTGCGGTTTGCGGCGCCGGCAACAACCCAGATCGACGGTTCTGCCGACGCTGCGGCAACAGCCTGGCAACCGCCGTCGTCGCGGTCAAGCCGCCCTGGTATCGGCGCATTTTCGGACGCAACCAGCGAGCCATGGCTGCGGGCCAACGCCCGGGGTCGATGGGTATGCGTGGTCAGCCCCGACCATCGCGCGTAAAGCGAGCAATCGTGTTGGCCCTGGTGTTGCTGATCATCCTGCCGATCGTCGGCTACTTCACGGTGCCTGCCGTCCGCAGCCGCATCGATGGCTTGCTCAACGAGGGGGGCGTCGCATTCGCGCTATTTCAAAACTCATCGGGCAACGCCATCGACAGCAACGTCGCCTCGTTCTGGCTGGCAAATCCCGCCGCTAGCGTCCCAAGCGTGACGGTCAACCTCACCGACACGACCAATCTGGCGGGTATGATTTTCCACAGCGGGGCTACGCCGGGCGCCGAATTCCAGAAATACGCGCGGCCACGCCAAGTCGCCATCGTGTTTGCCGGCGAAGTGCAGCCCGTACCTTTTGAGCTCGACGACGACCCCGGACCGCAGGAGCAATGCCTCAACCAGAACCGATCTGTCCGAACGTTCGAGATACGGATTCTCAGCGTCTACGAACCACCGGCGGTCGGTCAGGACCTGGTTGCTCTCCGTGAGGTCGAGTTCATAGCGGGGAACTGCTAGCAGCATCGCCGGGGATGCCCAGCTCAGCCAGCATTCGGTCGTAGCCGAGTCGCGCTCGACTGGCCGCCCCCTGGTCGCCTGCCTGATCCCGAGCTCGGATCAGCAATCGCCAGAGCGGATCGTGATAGCGCTCGATCTGCAGGCCGATCGCACACGTCCTGGCTGCGTCGGCCGCTTCGCCGCTCGCGAGCAGGATCTCGGCGAGTGCCTGGGTAACCTCGACCGCCGCCAGCCGGCATGCCTCGCGCCGGTCCGCAACCCACTCGGCCGGACCATCCTCGGGCAGCAGATCGCCGCGGTAGAGATAGAGAGCTTCCTGATAAGCGACCGCTGCCGCGCCAGCATCCGATCGTTCACGCGCCACCCGTCCGCGGGAGACAGCCCGCTCGAATCGCTCGATGTCGATGTCGCTGCCAGCGGGCGCATCGAACAGGTATGCATCCCCGGCACGGCGCAACAACTGAAATGACCCGCGGACAGCCGCCGGCTCGAGCACTCGGCGAAGTGCCGCGATCGCCACGTGAAGGTTCCGCGCGCTGGCCTCGGCGTCGGCGTCGGGCCACAGGGCGCCCTCGATCGTCTCGTGATGAACGGGCGTGCCCGCATTCATCGACAACAGCCGGAGCAGAGCCCGGGCGCGAGGGCGGATCGCGGACAGGTCGACCTGCTGGCCAGCAAGCCTGATCTCGAAGGCGCCCAGAACACGAACCGAAACTGGCGGCACGGGCGGGGCATGGGAGACCGCAATTGGCTCCACTCGTGGGACGATCGCCATGGGCGCCTGGAGCCCGGTTTCCTGGGCGATGGAGAGCGCCAGATCGTAGAACTCTTCGGACTCGCCGAGGTCGGCAGATGCCTCCGCGAGACCCAGATAAGCGAGCAGTCGCGCTGCGTTTGAGCCGGTCGAGCGAGCTGCCGCCTCGGTTGCGGCAGCCATGTCGCGTGAGTCGGCCTCGCCGGCTCGTACGGCTGCCAGGGCAACGATGCCGCGGGCGCAGGCTTCTAATGCTGGCGCGTCGAGTTGGCGAAGCTGGCGGACCAATTCGTCTCCGGCGGTCACATCGCGATGCGCGACGAGTGCGCCCCAGCTCGCGCACAGACGGGCCAGCGCCTCACCCCAGGCATCGCCGACACCGGCGCAGGCGACCGCCACCGCCTCAGCCTCCCTCAGGGCCTCAGGCGCTCCGGTCAAGGCCAGTGACGCCCGGCCAAGCCGGGCCAGCCAATCGAGCCCGACGGCCTCGGCTGAGGCGACCGCACCCTCGATCTCGACCACAGCATGGCGTTGCCCCATCAGCAAGCCAGCCACGCCTGCTACCAGCGAGCCGACCACCTGTGCTTGGCCTGATGCCTCGGGTCGCTCTGCCGCATGAAGCAGCTCCCGCCGCGCGATCGATGCGTTGCCGGCCACGAGCGCGGCCATTCCGGCGACCAGCGTATCGGCGGGGCGCTCCTGGCCGTCCACAGCACCGGTACTCGACACCTGCTCGCCTCTGACTACTGCGCGCAGGGCGGCCAACGCGTTGGTTCTAGGTGCAGATGACCCGTCCAGCCAGCTGGCCAGTCCCTGTCGCTCGTCGCGACACAGCATTGCCGCGTCGGCGGATCCGAATGCGAGCTCCGCGCGTTGGTATCGGTCTATCGCTTCTCTGAAGTAGCCTTCGGCCCTCAGACGTCGTGCGCTGGCGAGCAACAACCACGGATCGTGCAAGGCGGTTGTCGTCGGCAGTGCGTCGACCCAGGCGTTGGCGGCATCTGCGACGGCTGCGCCTTCACTGGCCAATAGCCGACGCGCACTGTCCCAGTCCTCGCCTCGGCAATACGCTTCGACCGCCTCAGGCACGGCCCCGGAAGTGGCGAGGAGAGAACCGGCGGCGCGGAATCGCTCGTGCATGCCCGCCTCGCCCAACTCCTCGAGCAGGGCGGCATGCAGGTACGAGCGGAGCACTTCGTGATATCGGTATTCGCCATCCTCGGGGAGCGGCTGGGTGAATAGGCGTCGACGCTCGAGGTCGGCCAGGATCTCGCCACTGCCGCGACGGTCGAGCAGCCTGTCGCACAAATGCGCGCTCAGCCTGCCGAGCACCGAGGAGTCGAGCAGGAAGCGCCGCAAGTCGGCCGGCAGCTGATGGAGAACGTTGCGCGTCAGGTACTCACGAGTGAAGCGCGAGCTCGAGCCCAGCTCGCCCAGCAGGCGCCTGCGCTCATCCGGTGGTCGGCCGCGTGTCGCTAGGTGGAAGAGCTGCAGACCGGCAGCCCAGCCTTCGGTCCGGCGCGCAAGCCGCGCCAGCTCCTCTGGCGGAAGCGGTTCGTCATAGAAATCGTGGAACAGGCGCTCTACCTCCCACGACCGGAAGCGCAGGTCGTCGCCGCTGAATTCGAGCAGAGCACCGGAGACGCGCATGCGTGGCAGGTTGAAGCCAGGCGGCACTCGCGATGCGACGGCAAACGTCAAGTTGGGCGGCGCGCAGTCGATCAGCCGTTCCAGCGCCGCCTCGGCCGGCGTGCCCTGGAGCGTGTGCAGGTCGTCGATGACGAGGAGGGCCTGGTCTCCTTTCCACGCCTCAAGCGCGTTGGCCGCATCGGCAACGCTCTCCCAGTCGGTGGGGATGCCCTTCAGCGCGGGCACCAGTGCTGCTTCGATATGCGCCAGCAGGGCCGCTTCGTCGCGATCCCAGCCTTCGGCGCGATACCAACCGACGGGCCCTGGCGCACGCAGTGCCAAACGCGAAAGCAACGTTGTCTTGCCCGATCCGGCGGGCGCGACGACGAGCGCCAGCTTTTGAGCCCACAGGCCATCGAGGCGCGCGTCGAGACGGTCCACCGGCATCGATGGCGCACTCGGAATGCGCACTTTGGTGGCGATCACAGAGGAGTTCACGGCACGGGTCCTATGTCACCGCTGAAACCGGGAGGGATGATCCCCTTAGCTCATGCTCCCGGCGGGCGGCCATTGTCATCCGAGCAGACCTCGAAAGTCCATAGTCAAGTCGACTCAAGCGAGACGCCCAGCCGAAACCTGCGTTGCCCGTTTGGGCAGTCCCAGCTGCCCATTCGTACACCCACGCGGACGGTGCGGATTTCATCCCTCGATGTGAGCATGAATGGTGGAATGGGACGCGTGCACGACGAGACGGAGCGCCGGGCGGCGAACAAGGCCGCTCCCGCTCCCGCTCCCGCTCCCGCTCCCGCTCCGAAAGCAGACAATCAGGAACCGCGCACCGACATCACGACGCCTGTCCAGGCCTTGGTCGAGTCTCTACAGCGCAGCGCGGGCAACGCGGCCGTTGGTCACCTGCTCGGCGGGGCGAGGCCAGCCCGGGCGGCCGGGCCCGATCACATGCCGGGCGATCCGCTTCCGCCAAGCGTGCAGACAGCCGCCGAACGCCGGCTGGGCACAGACCTGGCCGACGTACGCCTACACACGGATGACGCCGCAGGATCCCTGGCGCAATCGGTCGGAGGCGAAGCGGTGACGATGGGCCCAGACGTGTTCCTGGGCCCGCGCGCCGGCGGCCTTGAAACGTCGGTCGGCCAGAAGACGCTCATGCACGAGCTGGCGCACACGGCACAGGCCGGCAACGACAGCTCGTCGCCAATGCGGGGTATCAGCAGCCCGGGCAGCTCGGCGGAACGAGAAGCAGCCGGGATCGGGGCCGGGGGTCTGTATGGACCGGTGTCGCCCGTGTCACAGGTCGCGCGGGCGGGCGTAGCCCATCGCAAGGTGGCCGACGAGGAAGAGCCCAAAACCGAGAAGATGCCTGACTTTCTCAATCCCGAGCCACTCTCGGAAGACGAGCTCAAGGAAAGCGGCGCGCCGCAGGCGCCCAAAGCCGGCGAGCTCGGCGAGAACGAGTCGATTGCCTACGAGATCCGCGTGCTGGCCCCTCTGCGCTCGGCGCTCGCGGCGATCGCCAACCAGGACTGGGAAATCGCAATGGAGCGATTGCAGGCGCCGGGCGAGGCGATGCTCGACTACCAGCTCGCGTACGAGAAGCGCGATCCCGGTGTGAGCGCCGAAATCCGCGGCATCAGAGGTTGGATGTCGCTCGCCGCGAGCCAGATCCGCGCGCGCTACAGCAACGTCTCGTTCACTGACGACCACATAAGGCTGTTGGTCGAAGAGAGCCTCGTCGACCTGGAGAAGATGTCCGGCCGCCTCCGCTGACAGGTTCGCGCACGCTCTAACATCTCAACCTTCTCGATTTTGGAGGTTCCTGTGCGCACGCTGATCACTGGTGGCACCGTCATCAACGCCGATGGCTCCACACAGGCAGATGTCCTGGTTGACGGAGAGACCATCGCCGCAGTCGGACGGGGGCTGGCGGGAACCGACGAGGCGGTGGGCGTGGAGCGCACGATCGACGCAACCGGCAAGTACGTGATCCCCGGCGCGATCGACGTCCACACCCACATGGAGCTGCCCTTCGGCGGGACGTTCGCCAAGGACACGTTCGAGACGGGGACACGCGCGGCCGCGTTCGGCGGGACGACTTCGATCATCGATTTCGCGGTCCAGTCCAAAGGCCATTCATTGCGCGAGGGCCTGGACGCCTGGCACGCCAAGGCCGAGGGCATCGCCACCACCGACTACGGCTTCCACATGATCATGTCGGACGTGACCCCTGGCTCGCTGGCTGAGATGAACGAGCTCGTCAGCGAGGGCATCACCGACTTCAAACTGT
>JBPCLD010000202.1:0-5740 GCA_051003655.1 Candidatus Limnocylindrales bacterium
TCGAGCAACCCTGCGTCGTTCGCGCGCTGGACGGCTTGATGCGTGATGATGTCGCCGAGATCGAGGATCACCTCGTCGTTTCGGTCGAGCACGACCTTGGTCACGGGTCTTCCGATAGCGTCGTTGATCTGCGCCAGACGGTTGCGGGTCTGCTGCTCGTCAGCTCGCTGGCCGGCGGCGTCGGTGACCTCACCGAGTTTCGTGGTGAACTTGTCCCACAGGTCCCCGGCCGTGTCGCCGAGCTGCTGCGCGGCCGCCTTCGTTTGCTCATCGCGCTCGCGCGCGTCGCCCGCGTCCGCCGCGTCATATAGGAGCTGCAGATTGTCCGTCGCCTGCGCCCGCTGGACCTGCTCGGCTGTGATGCGCTGGCCAGAGGCGACCACGATGCTGCCGCGCTCGTCGGTCACGTCTGACCCCGAGCGCTTGCCGACCAACCTTTGCTCTGGCGTGACCGCCGACCCTTCGGCCAGCGAATTCCTTGCGCTTGCGGCTGCACTGTCGAGCTTGTCGCCCGCCTTGGCGAGGGCCCCTTGAATGCCGCCGACTTGACCTTCGATGGCTTCACCGCCCGAGCGGCTGATGAAGACGGCGTCGCGTCCCGCGATGCGGACATCTTCCGTGGCTAGATAGGAAGGACCCCGCGCGAGATTCCCGAGGGTGCCGCCGGAGATCTCGAAGCCGGAGATGCGACCGCTGACATCGTCGAAGTAGAGATCGGCGATCGTCCCCATCTTCTGGCCGTCCTCGGTGTAAACGGTCTTGCCGAGGAGCTTGTCAGTGCGGTTGAGAATGGCCTTGACCTCGGGGTCGCTCGAGGCAGCGACGACGACGTCTTCCTGGTTGATGACGACCGCATCTCGTCCGATGCTGGAGATGGACTCGAACGGCACCACGGTCGAAGTCCCCAGCAGCCCCCCTTCATCGACAAGCAGGGCCACAACCTGATCGTTCTCGGCTCCGATGAGAATGTCTTTGACACTGTGGATGCGCGCGCCGGTCGCAAGACTCAGGACGTCCTTGCCGATGACGCTCTTGCCCTTCTGCATGGGTGTGCCCTCCGCCCGCGGCTAGCGGGGTGCTAGATACAAGAAGTAAATGGCCGCCGCAGCCACCACGATTAGGATCAGCACGATCAGCCATGGCATGAGGTTGCGGCGCGGACCTTCGAATCTCATGAGCGCCTCTCCAATTGTTGTGGGTAATTGGAAACACTGCCACGCGAGAGGGGCTAACGAGTGGAGCGCACATGCAGGCGCTCTTGCACGTCCATCGCAAACGCAGACGCCGCCCCGCGGAGGAATCGGCCTCAGGTGACGACGTGAGGGCGCTGGGTCCGCGCCTGGCGACGGCGCCAGCTGAAAGGATGTCAGCAAGCGGGTCTTGCGTCCTTCGCGAGGCGTAGCCGCCCCAAGCGTGGTCAGGGCGGCTGAGATGTTGGGGGTCCGCGTCGGGTCGTTCCGCAGGCTGCCGTCGTGCGGCGACGCGTTGTCGATGTAGAACACGACGATGTTCGGGGGATCGTCCGGGAGATCCGTTTGGGCCGCGCCTGACGTTGCGGGCACGCTGAACATGAGCAGGCAAGCAAAGCCATGACGGCAAGGCGAGTCGACATGGCAGGCCTGACCGCAATGATCGCCCTACGTGTCAAACGGGCGGCGGGTAGACAAATCTAGTTGCTGAGGAGCGTGCCCTTCATCTCCGGGTGAACGTCGCATAGGAAAGGGGTTAGAAACTCGCCGGTAAGGAGCAACGACCCCAGCGGTTCGAATTTCACCTGGACTCATTTTCCTGCTTATTAAGGGCAGCATGATCGGCGACTCGTCGTTGGGCGCGATCTCCTGCCCCGAGCGGCCGCCAGTGGTAGCAACAGCAGGTAGCAACGGGCGCGAACAGAGGCGGTCAATGGAACGAGGCGACCAAGCATCTCTGAGCATAAGCCGAGGCGGCGCGGAAGTCCGCGGGTACTGTGCCTCGGACTCTTAATCAGCTGGTTGAAGGTTCGAGTCCTTCGCGGCTCACCACCCTTCTGAGCGTGAAATGACCCCCGGACGGGCGTCCGGGGGTCATTGTCTGGGCGGCTGTACCACCCGCTGTACCACCCTAAGTCCGGCGAACGGCGGTCCGTCCGAGAATTGAGTCCGTCCTGTCCGCGGCCTTGGCGAGCATCGTGTCGGTCAGGTGTCCGTACACGTTCGCTGTCGTCGCGACTTCTGTCCCTAGCCCTCCGGTTCCGCTGACCCCACCGAACCGATCCGCCCGAAGCCGACGCGCTCATAGATCCGGGCAACATCGTCGCTACCAGCCGACAGGAACACGATGGTTACGCCGTGC
The DNA here is from genome assembly GCA_051003655.1 of Candidatus Limnocylindrales bacterium. GTDB lineage: Bacteria > Chloroflexota > Limnocylindria > Limnocylindrales > CSP1-4 > JALYGJ01. The sequence goes on from JBPCLD010000202.1 coordinate 2,332, forward strand.
GCCTGGGCATCCGCGACCAGCGCGGCCGTGACCGCGGCGCCCAGCCCGCGCCGGCGAGCGGCGGGCAGCGTCGCAACGCCCACGATCTCGGTCACGTCGCCGACCGGCTGATGAGTGCCCACGGCGACCGGTCCACTGTCGTCGAATGCCGCGTAGGAGACGCTCCACCCGTCTCGAGCGCGCGATCGCTGGAACTCGACGAGGGCAGGGGAGGCCTCGGCGGCGCGCTCGTCGCGTTCATCCGCGCCCTCCGTCCCGATTTCAGTTCCCGATGCGCGAAAGCCGACCGACGCGACGGCGTGGGCGAGGCCAAAGTCGGGATCATCGGCCGACAACGGCCGAATCTCGCTCCCGTCTGGGGCCGTCACTGTCACGTCAGTCGCTGCTTCGAGCACCATCAGTGGGTACACCACGATGTTCAATCCTGACTCCGCCGCGGCGGCCGCGAGGGACGGCGTCGTCTCGAGCATCCACTCTATGTTTTCGGGCAGCTCGAGCTCGCGTTGTCGGACGCGCAGGGCGTCGACGTCACTGACAGTGAACGCTGCGTCCAGGCCGCGGCGCGGCCGCGCGTAATAGCGCCACTGGCCGAGGGGCCGGAAGAGAGTGAAATTGCCCACCTCCTCCGCTGTGGCCGCCGACCGAGGGGTGGCGTCGAGGTACGTCTCGACCACGTTGAGCAGGTCCGGATCCGACGTTCGCAACACGGCGCAATCGTCGCACCAATGAACCGCTGCTAGCGTTCAGCAACCTAAGCACATGGGGAGGACCACGATGCTGGAGCGTGTAGGCGCGCGGGGCGCGGCCGTTGCCCTGTTTCTCGCTGGTTTGCTGTTTGGCGCGTCGACAGTCCTCCTCGTGAACTCCTTCCCGCGCAACACCACGTATGTCGGCTGCTACGACAACGCGGGCGTCGTGCGCATCATCGAGGCCGGATCTGACTGCCCGGCGGGGCTGCACGGTCCGATCAGCTGGAACCAACGCGGACCGCAGGGCAAGACCGGTCCGGCCGGGACCCAGGGGCCACGGGGCGCCCAGGGCATTCCCGGACCGGTCGGTCCGACAGGACCCCAGGGCGAATCAGCGGCGGAGGGCAGTTTCTCGCTGGCGACTCTCGAAAACGCCGATTGCCCGCTTGGCAGCGGAAGAATCGGTGCGATCGACGTGAGCATCGGACCCGGCGGCACCGTGTCGATCGCCTGCGTGTCATTCGCGTTCTGGTGCGTCGCGAACACCCCCAGCTCTCCGCCACACGCGATCCCGCGATGCGACGGCGTGTCTCACACCATCGGGCTGATCTGCGAAACCTTCTGGGTCGACGCCAATGGTGTCCTCACCGATGGCTGCGAGGTGAACGTCGGGCAGCCGGCAGCCGATCTCGTGTTGCTCGGACTGCGAACCTACGAGATTCCTGCGCTTTGCGACGCTGGCCCGAGCATCGCCTGTCCCGGCGGCGTGCCCCTCACCCCGCCTGCTGAGATGCAGCTCACAGGCAGCGAAGTGACGGCCACCGAGGCGGCCGACCAGTCAGGCTTCGACGTCTCTGCACGGCTTGATGCCCGAACGTTGAGCAGTGTTCCGGCGTCATACCAGGGCATCGAATGCACGTTCGATCTCGACACGTCGCGCGGCGTACTACCCAGCGCGAAGGTAAATCTCAGGCTGGTCAAGGTCGACGACTCGACCGCTCCGGGCGACTACCGCCTCGAGGCTCGTGACGTCACGCTTTCCGGGCTCGAGACGGCTGACGTCGTTCTCGGTGGTGGATTCGGCTGCCAGGTTCTCGGCCTCTCACTGTCACTCTTCATCGACCAGATCGTGCAAACGCTCCAAACGCAGCTTGCGGAGACGGCGGCACCGATCTGCGCTGTCGGCGGTCCCGAGATAGTCGGCTTCTGCTAGGGCCAATTCTTGAACGGTCTGGCCACTCGAAGCGTCTAGGGTGCCTCCGAACGGTCGAAGGCATACACCCACGCAAGGATCGGGTCCAGCCCCGGCACAGATGCCGATGATTGCGTAGCTCCCCACGCAGCGACTTCTCGTAGGGACGCAGCGCCAGCCAACCCGTCGGTGTTGACTCCGGGTCGATATGGCGGAGCACGGGAACGCTGCCGCACGGCGGCGCGGCTCATCGGCGCCCGTACCAGCCAGGTAGGCGATGAAGCCAGGGTAGAGCGGCAGCATGGAGGAGCTCGCCGCGCTCTCGGCCGAGGAGGAAGGTGGCGGCCAGCGTTTCCATCGTAAAGAGGCTGTCACCCGAACCGCGACGGAGACGTGCCGTGGGTCAAAGTTCGGGGTGGTCGAGGACACGGGGGCGCCCGGCGAGCGCGAGGCTGCGACTGTGCGTCACCGGTCAGGCTCGTTGACCATCCGGACCACGGCACCGTTGCGTCCATGACCGGCAGGCAGGCGAAAGGTTCAAGCAGGCGAAAGGTTCAACAGGAGCGGCCTCCGGATCGCCGCGGGCGGACCTGGGGTGCACGAGTTTGCGGCGCGCCGGGACGGCCATTCTGGGCGAGCGCACGGACCGACGTCGATCGAGATCGCGAACATAAACGGCCCGCGCACGGCAAGGCGGGCGGTCCCACAAAGACCGCGTAAGTGAGCGCCACGCCGACATCGGCCGGCGCAGGAACCGGAATGGTTTGTGAGGCGCATTACGGCATAGGCCGATCGCGAGGGATAGTCTCGCCGATCCGCCCGCACAGACAGGAGATCGACCGATGACGAACCTTACTGGCGCGGAGCGCCGCATTGACGTCGGCGCGTGGCTGCGCTACGGGATCCTGGGCGGGGTCATCGCCGGGATCACCTTCGCGATGTTCGAGATGATCATGGCCGTCGTGCTCGACGGGCGCGATGCATTCTTCATGCCGCTGCGGATGATCGGCGGGATCGGGCTCGGCAAGCAGGCCCTCGACCCAGGGACGTCGCTCCTGACGGCCGGCGGCGTCGGGCTGGTCATCCACATGATCTTGTCGATGATGTATGGCGTCGTCGTGGCAGCCGTGCTCTCGCTCATCCCGCAACTCTCGGCCAGCCGAGCGGCGGTCCTGATCAGCGCGAGCGTGGCCGGCTTCGCGCTGTGGATCGTCAACTTCTACGTGTTGGCGCCGGCCTTTGGCTGGACGTGGTTCCCGAACGACACCAACGCTGTGGTCCAGTTCGTGGCTCATACCTTCCTGTATGGCTCGGTGCTCGGCCTCGTCCTCGACCGCACGTATTTCCAGCCGGCGCGAGGGTGAGCAGGGCGGTAAGACGCACATCAGCATCGTCTTTTTGAACGGGTTGCTCGCGAGATCGTGCGGGTGCATCAGGGTCATCGCCTCCGAGGCGAGGCGGCTCAGCGAGACACTCGGGCGGTGACCGGCGGCATCGAGACACTGGGCGAGTGCGTCATGGGAGGCCG
>JBPCLD010000203.1:0-5547 GCA_051003655.1 Candidatus Limnocylindrales bacterium
CAATGGCGGGTTTGGGCACGACTTCACCCACGAGCCGGACGCCATCTGGGAGGTCGGCACGCGTCTGCCGCAATTCGGCATCACCGGCTTCGTGCCCACGGTGGTCACCTCGGACATGGCCGCACGCGAAGCCATGCTGTCCGTACTGGCGACAGGGCCGCCAAAGGGATATCGCGGTGCGACACCGCTCGGGGCGCACTTCGAAGGCCCGTTCCTCAGCCCGAAGGCATCGGGTGCTCACGATCCGGCTTACCTGCGCGTTCCATCCGACGCAGATCCGGATGTCGCGCGCTGGTCGTCACAAACAGGGGTCCGGATGGTCACGCTCGCGCCCGAGCTCGACGGCGCGATCGAGCTGATCAACGCCATGACGTCGCGTGGCGTGGTCGTTTCGGCGGGACACTCGGCCGCCAATCGGGATCAGGCCGTGGCCGCGTTCGAAGCCGGCATTGCGTATGCGACACATCTGTTCAATGCAATGCCACCACTCGGGCACAGGCAGCCCGGACTGGCCGGTGCCGCGCTCGTGGATCCTCGGGTGACCGTCGGACTGATCGCAGATGGGCTCCACGTCCACCGCGACGTGATCCGGATCGCGGCGCAGGCCGCGGGCCACGAACGGGTATCGCTCGTGACCGACGCCACGGCCGGTCTGGGCATGGATCCCGGTCGCTACCTCCTCGGCGGTAGGGACGTGGTCGTGGACCCCGAGTCGGTCCGGCTGGCCGACGACGGGCGCCTGGCCGGCTCGGCCCTGACCGCTGATGAGGCTCTGCGCCGGTTTGCATCGATGTCCGGCTGGTCTGCCACCGACGTGCTGGCGACGATGACCTCGACGCCGCAGCGCCTCCTGGGGCTCACCGATCGCGGCGCCCTGCGGGTCGGCGCGCGGGCCGACATGGCCGTCCTTACGCCCGACCTTCGGATCGTCGGCACCTTCGTCGGCGGCGAACCCATGCACGGCCCGTGGGGCTGAGGGCGCGATGAGGACGAGATGGGCCTGAGAGACGAGATACTCGAGCAACCTGCGGCCGCGCGCCGACTGCTTGACGCTGCCGATTCGGCGTATGCGCCGCTCGCCGATGCGCTGCGCGACCGCCGGCCGAGCTTCGCGGTGATAGCCGCCCGCGGCTCTTCGGACAACGCCGCGCTCTACGCGCAATACCTGTTCGCCGTGCGCAACCAGCTCATCACCGCTCTGGCGACGCCCTCGACACTCACCCTCTACGGGGCGCGACCATGGATGGCCGACGCCCTGGTGATCGGCATCTCCCAGTCCGGCCGCTCACCGGACATCATCGCCGTGCTCGACGAGGCACGAGCCCAGGGAGCGCTGACCGTGGCGATCACCAATGACGCAGGCTCGCCGCTCGCAGCCGCAGCAGCCCACGTCGTCGACCTCCGCGCCGGGCCGGAGCTGGCTACGGCCGCGACCAAGACCTACACCGCCCAACTGCTCGCGGTGCTTCTGCTGTCACACGCGCTGGATGCCGCGACCGGCGAAGAGAGGGATCAGGTGGCGCGCGTGCCCGCGCTCATGGAGAGCGCGCTTGAAGGCGAGCAGCAGGCGCGCTCCGTCGCCGAGCGCCATGCCGCGCGGCAGAGAGCAGTGGTGCTCGGCCGAGGCTTCGGGTACGCCACGGCGCGCGAGTGGGCGCTCAAGCTCCAGGAGCTCACCCAGGTGTCTGCCGTCCCCTTCTCAACCGCCGACTTCGAGCACGGACCGCTGGCGCTGGCGGAGCCGGGTCTGCCGGTCATGGTCGTGGCGCCGAGCGGAGTCTCGCTCGACGCCCAGCTGGCGCTCATCAGGCGTCTCCAGCTGGAGCACGGGGCGCGGGTGCTGGCCCTATCTGACGCTCCCTCCGCACGGATGCTCGACGAGGGTCTTGCCGTGCCGACGAACGTTCCCGACTGGCTGAGCCCGCTTGTCGAGATCGTTCCGGCGCAGCTTTACACGTACCACCTGACCGTCGCGCGCGGGCTCGATCCTGAGAGCCCACGGACGATCGCCAAGGTGACGCGCACTCGCTGAGCAGCCCGCGTGGCGCTCGTCCCGGACACCAGAAGACCCACACCCCGGGAACGAGTGTGGGCCTTCACCTGAATACGTCGGTGATCCCTTGGGAGGCGACATACACGTGTCGCGCGCGCCCCTGGATCACCCGGCTATGCCGGCTCGCATATCCGTGCTGATATTGCCCGACCTGGGCCTGGTGGCGAGGTTGCTCGAGCCGCGCGATGCATCCGCGGTAACAGGCAGGACCCGCGACGCATCGGCGTCCTCGGTCCTCCATTCTTGCCGTCTGATGCGGCTGTTGCGGTCGTTCGTCACGCTCGCACCTCTTCGTCAGGAATCTTACTCCTGCCTTGCAAGAGGGACTTTTACTTTGACTGGGCGATGAGTGACCCGTACCAGTGGCCGCTCTGCTTGATCGTCCGGCGTTGCGTCTCGAAGTCGACCCGGATCAGTCCGAATCGTTTGGTGTACCCAAAGCTCCACTCGAAGTTGTCGAGCGGCGACCAGACGTGATAGCCGGTCACGGGGACGCCGGCGTCGCGCGCATCGGCCATGGCCGCGACGTGGCGGTAGAGGTAGACCTGCCGATCAACGTCGCGCACGGATCCGTCGCTGTCCACGACATCGTTGTAGGCGGCGCCGTTCTCGGTTATGACGATCTCCGATGGCAAGTACCTGCGCTGGATCTCCAACAGGATGTCGCGCATGCCATCTGGCGCCACGTGCCAGCCCATCGCGGTCGTCTCTGAGCCAGCAGGTGGCTCGGCCTCCCAGTCAAACGGCACGTCCGAATTTGCGGAGACTGTCTCGCGCCGGTAGTAGTTGAGGCCGACGTAGTCGAGGTCACCGGGCGGCGGATCGGCCAGATCCACTCCCTCCAGATGGCCGGCAGCGCGGTGGCCCTCGAGGCCGTCCTTCGGGTAACCGCGGCCGAAGAGCGGGTCCAGGAACCACCAATCGCGCGTTGCGTGCCACAGCTGCGCGGCCACCCGATCGCGATCCGAATCCGTCGCGGGGACGGCCTGATTGACGTCGATCGCCACGCCAATTCGAGCACCCGGGACGCCGGAGCGGATGACCTGGACGGCGGCGGCATGCGCTCGAAGCTGGTTGTCGGCGACCCTCATTGCCGTCGGCCAGTGGCGCATGCCGGGTGCATGGATCCCGTCGGCGTGAGCAAGGAACGCAAAAACCGCTGGCTCGTTGAAGGTCATCCAGTCGACCACCCGGTCACCGATGGCCGACACGATCAGCGCCGTGTAATCGGTGAACCAGCCGACGACCTCCGGGTTCGCGAATCCGCCTCGGTCCTGGAGCGCCTGCGGAAGGTCCCAGTGGAAAAGGTTGACCATCGGCTGGACACCCGCGCCGAGCAGCTCGTCCACCAGCCGTTGATAGAAATCGACCCCGCGCTGGTTCACGGCTCCGGTGCCCACTGGAAGCCATCGTGGCCAGCTGATGCTGAATCGATAGGCCGACGCGCCAACGTCGGCCATCAGCCGGACGTCCTCGCGGTAACGGTGGTAATGATCGCAGGCGACATCACCGGTGTCGCCGTTGACGACGGCCCCCGGCTGGCGCGAGAAGGTATCCCAGATCGACACGCCGCGGCCGTCCTCTGAGGCCGCACCTTCAACCTGGTACGCCGAGGCCGCGAGCCCCCAAATGAAATCGGCGGGGAAGCGCCCGGCCAGCGCCTGTGTGTCCAGCTCGTCAGTCATTCGTCGAGGGTATTCGGTTGGGCTGACCGAGGTTACGGCGCAACTGCCTGGTAGACCCTGATGTCATCAATGGCCGCTTCGACCAGGCTGTCAGCGCCCGCGTCGCGAGCCTCGATTCGCAAGCGGATGGTCTGGCCGGCGAAGGCATCGAGGTCTACCGATACGGCGGTCCACACGGCGTTGCGGTTCCCGGCGAATCCGCTCTCCATGAACAAGGGCGTCGCCGAGCCGTCGACGACCGATTCGTACCGTGCGCGCCATCATTGGGGAATGGAAGCTGACGGCTCGGTCCGCATCGCGTGGCTGGCGGACGGATTCGAGGCGATTCATGTCTACGCGCGTTTCTGGCCGACAGACGAGCTCCAGCGCCGCGCCCAGGGTGTGGCCGACGTCGCGCTCATGAACCGGACCGTTCACGATCTGCGCCGCGGACTCAGGCAGGCTTTCGGGGGCGGCTTCGACCTGCACGCTCCTGCCGCGGATACGCCCGATCGACGCGTGGCGGTCTTCTTCGATCCACCAATGGGCACGCCCAACCCGGACCCCGACTACTAGGGCCGTTGCGGTGCCCGCCAGGACTCAACGGTTGTTCTTGATCCTCAGAGGGTCGAGGCTGGTGCCGATGTAGCGGCCGAGGTCGACGTCACCGTTGATGCCGGCGACGGAACCCTTGTTGCTGTGCTGCCACAGTGTCCAGCCGCGGCCACCCCAGTTCTGCGCCGGGACTGTCGGTTGGGTCGCCCCCCAGTGGGCGATCCACAATCGATACCCGTTGTCGGCGAACCAGCGCGAGTTACCCATCCTGTTCACCCAGAACGACGGGTTCGCATAGATCATTGGTTTCACCCCGAGCTGCTGCTGGACGCGTCCGAGCCAGGCCTTTGTCCAGGCCGTTAGCTTCCGCGGGCCGAGACCACCGGCCTTTCCCTCGAGGTCGAGCACCGGAACGAGATGCCGTCCCGCCAGCGCTGCCGTAGCCAAGAAGTGGTCGGCCTCGCGGACCGCATCGTTGCGAGTGTTATCGGGACTGGCGAAGTGGTACGCGGTGAACGCCAAGCCAAGAGAGTCCGATTGGGCCCGGTTTCGGGCGTATTCGCCGTCCACGAAGGTCTGGCCCTGGGTTGCCTTGGCGATCGCGAATTGAACGCCGTCGGCCTTGACCGCCGGCCAGTCGGGACTTCTCTGCCAATGCGAGACGTCGATGGCTTTCATATACGCTGGCTGAGATGCGGTCGCGGGCGCGACCGCGAGTGCCAAAACGAGCGCGCCGAACAAGAGTGCTCGCGCCGCCAAGTCGCGCCACGTTCGAGCAAAGGTCGATTCCCCCTGTTGTTCACGGCCCATCCAGTTTCGCACGGTTGGCCCGGCCGGCGTTGCGCTGACGCGTTCGAGTGGCGCGGGCGATTCAGTCAATTGTCCATATCGCAGGCCCCGTGCGGCCGCCCGGAGGCGCTGCCGGTCACTTGTGCGGCATTTCAACGCAATGTGCCCAGAGCCTCCTGAAAACCCGGCATTTGTGCAGCATTTCAACGGTATGCGGGTCGAATCGCCCCACGTGGCCCTGATTCCGCCTTGAGCCAGCACGTTGCGAGCGTGGATTCGGCCGCTGACGCGACCGATCGATGACGGATTCCGCGTAGCGTTGACGGCGCCGACATTTGACTGGAACCGGGCGCTTCAGGCGCCCGTATCGAAGGTGAATAGACTTAACGGCAACGGAGGTCCCATGTTCCTTTTCAACCGCGGCAAGCAGCAGATGCCCACGTCCGAGTCCGCCCTCGCCGGCCGACCCGCTCCCCTGGCTGTGCC
>JBPCLD010000204.1:0-5850 GCA_051003655.1 Candidatus Limnocylindrales bacterium
TATGCCGCGCTCGGGCCGCCCTGGAAGAAGACGAAGCTGACGATCAGCACGCCGACCGCCGCCGCCCCGGTGATGATCCAGGTCCTGTAGCGCTCAAGTTGGCGCTGCTGGCGCGTGCGGCGGGTGCGAGCGCGCCGGACCGAGCGGTCCTCCGATGCTACCGGTCGAACGTCGGCGGCCGGGGAAGCCAGGGGCCTGGTCGGGGAAGATTCGCCGCGCACGGGTCGGCGCGATCGTTTGGCCACTGCTAAGGGATCTCCATTCAGACCGCCCCGGAGGGCGAAAGGACGGCCTATGGCTAAGGCCGAAGTACAGGGTCAGCGTTGCGCGAAGCGTACTAGGGCTGGCTGAACCACGCGCGCGCCTGCGGCCCGCGCAGGGCGAGAAAGAGCAACACGGCCAGCGCCAGGCCGCCCAGCAACCCGATCGCCCCCGCCCACGAATACAGGATCACCGCCAGTGGAACGCTCAGGCTGGCAAGGCCGATCGACAGCAGCCAGGCGGCCTGCTTTCGCTGAAGGATCAGGGTGAGGGTGAAAACGAGATAGGCCAGCAGGAGCATCCACAGCAGGCCGAGCGGCGAGACGGGGGCTTCCACGGCCAGGTCGATTACCAGCGGGAGCGTCAGGCCGACGAAGGCCAGCAGCACAAAACCGAACGCCAGGAGCAGGCGAACGCCGGTCGGCATCTCACGCAACATAACGATCAGTGATAGCGATTCTCTCATCAGCCGCGGAACTACCTTGACATGGCAAGGCCCATCGCCCTACCGTCCGCTAAACCGGTTTGCTAAACCGGTCCACGGCAGAGGTGATGGGTGGCCGACTCGCCGACCGTGAGAGCGCGAATCGCAGATGTGGCCCGTGAGGCTGGAGTCAGCAAGGCGGCAGTTTCGTTCGCCTTCAATAGCCCCCAGCGGCTCCGCCCGGAGACCGCCGATCGCATCAAGCAGGTCGCAACCGCGCTGGGCTATCGCCCGCATCCCGTCGCTCGGATGCTCACCGCCGGCTCGACCGCGACCATCGGCATCCTCTCGCCGCAGGCACTGGCGCTGGCGTTCGCGAACCCATTCTTCCCGCTGTTCGCGGAGGGAGTGGCGACCGTCACCGAGGATCAGGGCTTCGGCCTTCTTTTCATCTCGCCGCTCCACGGGTCGCTGGAACGTGCGATGGCCAGGGCAACGGTCGACGGCGTGATCGTCATCGGCCTTGACCGTCACCACCCGGAGGTCGAGTCAATCCGCCGGGCCGGTCTGCCGACGGTTCTGGTCGACGCGCCGGCGTGGCCCGAGCACGGAGCCATCGAAGTGGATGACACATCCGGTGCGTTGGCGGCTGCGCGGCACCTGCTCGAGCTCGGGCATCGCGACCTGTTGATCCTGACCATGCACCCGCCGCAGTCCCAGGAGGACTCGGGCAGCGTGATGGGCCGCCGCATGCGCGGCTACCAGCTGGCGTTGACTGAGTTCGGGGTTGAAGTTGGTCCAGAGCGGATTCGTCTCGCCCCAGCCACGTTCGAGGGCGGTGAAGGGGCATTCCTGCGGGCGTGGGAGGACGGTCTCCGTCCCACCGGCGTCCTCTCGATGAGTGACGCGGCCGCGGCCGGTGTATTGCAAGCAGCCCGTCACCTGGGCCTGTCGGTTCCGAATGACCTGAGCGTAGTCGGCTTTGATGATCTACCGCTTACCCGCTTCACTGACCCACCACTGACCACCGTCCACCAACCGGTGCGGCGCAAAGGCGAGGAGGCGGCCCAGATGTTGCTTACATCGTTGAATGGCGTACCCGCCGGCATGGCCGAGCACCGTGTCCTTGAAACCCGCCTCGTGGTCCGTCGCTCGACGGCGCACGTGGCGACCGGACGTCAGGAGGTGATCAGCGACGCCTGAGCCAGGGCAACACGCGGCCACGTAGCCGCTGCCTATCCTGAGCCGATCCACGACCTGCTCTACAACCTCATCGGCAGCCACGATGAGGTCCGGCCACTGACGGCCCTGGAGGAGGATCGGGACTCGTTGGCCGTTGCGGCGGCTCTTCTGTTCGCGCTGCCTGGGATCGTGTCCATCTATTACGGCGACGAGGTGGGAATGTACGGAGCAAATGATCCTTTCAACCGCGCGGGCATGGTCTGGGATGCCAGCCGCCAGGACCAGAAAATGCTCGCTCTGTTTCGGCGCCTCGGTGCGCTCCGCAAGGAACACCCCGTCCTCCGATCTGGCGGCTACCAGCGCCTGGGCGACCAGAGCGGCGTGGCCGCGTTCGCTCGCGGCTCAGGTGAGGGACGCGTGGTGGTCCTCGCCAACGCAGCGCGCCAATCGACCATCCTGGGCGCCAAGGTCATGCGCTTCTGGCTCGGTGACGCCTTGGGCTCTTTGGAGACCTTCTCATACGCGGGATCGAACGCTCGGGAGTCGCGCGGTCGGATCGAGTTGCCAGCGCAGAGCGTGAGCCTCATCCGGGCTGCTTCGTGACCGAGTTCTCCGACCCGCCAGCATGGGTGGCCGACGCGATCTTCTACCAGATCTTCCCCGACCGATTTGCCGCCAGCGAGCGAACCGAGAAGCCGGGGCCGTTCGAGCCGTGGGATTCGCCGCCCACGACTTATGGCTTTAAAGGCGGCGATCTACTCGGGATCGTTGATCGCCTTGACCACATTCAGGGGCTCGGGGTCACGGCGCTGTACCTGACGCCGATCTTCTCGTCGGCCTCCAACCACCGCTACCACACCTATGACTACTACCAGGTCGACCCGCTGCTGGGCGGCGATGACGCGTTGCGCGAGCTGCTCGACGCGTGTCATGCGCGGGGCATGCGCGTCATTCTCGACGGCGTTTTCAATCACTCGGGCCGCGGCTTCTGGCCGTTCCACCACGTCGTGGAGACTGGGGGCTCATCGCCCTACGTCGACTGGTTCTACACGAACAAGGCCGCTCTGGCCGCGGGCAAGCAGCTACGTCCCTATCCGTCCCCGCAGGACGAGCGTGACATGGCTCAGGCCGCGCGCCGGGGCGACGTCGCGTTCAATGTCCTCGGCTACCGCGCGTGGTGGGATCTGCCGGCGCTACCCAAGCTGAACACGAACAACCCGCACATGCGCGAGCACCTCATGCGCGCGGTCGAGCACTGGCTGCGCTTCGGCATCGACGGCTGGCGCCTCGATGTCGCCGAGGAGATCGACGCCGGCTTCTGGCGCGAGTTCAGGCAGCGCGTGCGCGCGATCAACGAGGACGCCTATATCGTGGCCGAGATCTGGCGCGAGAAGCCCGAGTGGGTGAGTGGCGACACTTTTGACGCCACGATGAACTATCCCCTGACGGAGGCGCTGCTGAGCTTCACGGCGGGCCAGCGCCTCGACATGGACCTCGTGCAACGTCAGCACGAATACCGCGACTTCGTCCGGCCAATCGATGGGCCAACCTTCGCCGCGACCCTGCAACATCTGATGTCGATGTATCGCCCACAGACGATCGCGGCGCAGCTCAACCTCCTTGACAGTCATGACACGCCACGCTTTCTCACCCTCGCCCGCGGAGACAGGCAGGCGCTGCGGCTCGCTACTCTCGCCGTCATGACACTTCCGGGCGCGCCGTGCATCTACTACGGCGACGAGGTCGCCCTGGAAGGCCGCGAGGACCCCGACAACCGTCGCGCATTTCCGTGGGACCAATCCGGATGGGACCAGGATGTGCTCGGCATGGTCAAGGCGGCCACGTCGCTTCGCGCGAAGCACGGCTTCCTGCGCCACGGCGCATTTCATTCGCTGGCGGCCGTTGGCCACGCAGTTGCGTACGGACGCGGCGACGGGAACGATGGCGCAATCGTGGTGCTCAACGCAGGCGACGAAGGCACCCGGCTGACTCTGAACGGGTCGTTTGACTCGCTCTCGCCTGAGGAGCTCCCTGGCTGGACGCCGCCGCGAACCGAACGTTCAACCGACGGTGTCGTTGTTGAGATCGGTCCACGCAGCGGAGGCTTCATACGCACCGGCGGAGCTTCGTGATGACGATCCTGCGGGCGATGCTCTTCGTGCTCGTTGTCGGTGCGTTGGCGGTTGCCCTCTACGGCTTGTTGATCGATACGTCGGCCCTACGCCTTCCCTTGATCGTCAGCGGCCTGGCGGTGTGTGGGATCGCGGCTGGCCTACTCGGGTTCTCGCTCGCCGGATCAGCGATTCGGCTCGGCGAACGGGGCCGTCTCGGTCGAGCGTTGCTGGTTGCATTTGTTGGTGGCCTGTTCGTGATGGGCGCTGCCGGTGCTTTGGCCGGCGCCATCGTGCTCGGCCTGCTCACCGCCGCTTCGTAGAGCGCATCCAGACCCGCGGGTAAACTTGAGGCCCGCCCCCATCGTCTAGAGGCCTAGGACGCCACCCTTTCAAGGTGGAGATCAGGGGTTCGAATCCCCTTGGGGGCACGACAACCGGACGCTGGCATCGTCCACTGGCGCCGCGAATCGCGTACGTTCGTCGCGATCGCGTCGCGCGCCATTCGGCGCAGGAGGTTCCCGTAACGTAGGGCTTCGCACACAGATAAGCGCGCCCGGCCCGCACCCAACGTCGATGATCCGCTGCCCCCTGGCGACGCCGGCGAACGCGGCCAGTCGCAGACCGAGGGGGATCGAATACCGGCCCATGAAACGGTCGTAGGCTTCAGCGGCCACGAAGAAGCTCACCGGCGGAGCGTGCGACGTGGGCGACCGCCCGTCAACGGGTCAAGTCGCCGACGCGGCGTCGTCGAGGGCCGCCGGGATCGCCGCGGCCGCCTCGTCCAAGGTTCCCTGCGCGATCTCGATGTGCGCGGTCGCGGCACCGATGAGCATCGCGTTGTAGGGGATGTCACGCGCGTCGCCCGATCCCCGGAAGTCGCTGCGGAACAGGATCACCGGCTTCCCGCGCGCATAGGCGTAGCCGCATTCCCAGCACGTTCCGGAGTCTGGGTCGGCGCCGTCCATGATCGCGACCACCCCGTCCGCCCAGTCGAGCCCGTCGAGATCCTTGAGGAAGATCGCTCGACCCGTTCGCTCGCCCGCATGGTTCTCCTGGGGCACGAACACGTCATGTCCACCGGCGCGGAGTCGAGCCGCCAGGCCCACGTTCCAGTCGCGCTCCGGGGTCGTGAACAGCGGGCCGGCGAGGTAGATCTTCACGGGCATCACCATCGTGGCAGGTTCGGGTTCGTGGCTTAGCTGCTCACTGTTGATGTGGTCGTCAGTGGCCGGTGTTTCGACAGCAAGCCCGGCGCTGCGGGCGGCTGCCGCCTGGCGCTCGTCATAAGTCACGAATGCATCGACCTCATGGCCGAGCCGGTGTGCCGAGGCGAGGTGGATGGCATCGAGGGCGCGCAGTTTGGGATCGCCGGTAGCCGCCGCAACACGCGCGAGTTCCGCGTCCAGCTCCACAAAGCCGAGGCGCGCCAGGAACGGCTGCGGGTCGGCACTCGGGTTGGCGCGGGCAACGGCCTTGGTGACTTCGACCACACAGACGCGGCTAGAGAAGAGATTGTGGCCGTGAATGCGCTCTTGGAGGGCTGCCGTTTCGGCCTCGTCGATGACCAGCTTCGTGATCGCCGAGGAGTCCAGATACAGGTTGCTCAGCGTTGGTCTCCCTGGCGTTCGGCGAGCAGCGCAGCACTGGCGGTGATCCCGGTCGTAGCTGGCAGGGCCACCGGCAGATTGCTCGTGTCCGGGTTCGATGGCGGCGTTACGCGCCCCTCAGCCACCAACTGGGGTAGCGTCATTGGCCCTGTACTCACCGGACGGAGGTGCGCTACCGGGCGCCCGAACACGGTCACCTCGAAACCCTCTCCGGCCTCTACTCGTTCGAGGTACTCACGCAACCGATGTCTCAGGTCGCGCA
>JBPCLD010000205.1:0-4358 GCA_051003655.1 Candidatus Limnocylindrales bacterium
TGTGCTCGCCTAATAGCGGAGGCGCCGAGCGGATCGCGGCCGGTGTCGCCGAGAGCTTGTAGGGCACGCCGATCTGGGGGATGCGGCCCAGGCGCGGATGCTCGACGGTCTGCTTCATGCCACGCGCCTGCGCCTGCGCCTGTTCGAAGGCCTGGACTACGTCGCTGACGCGGCCGCTTGGCACCTCAGCCACATCGAGCGCGGCCAGCCAATCGTCAGACGGCGCGGACGCGAACCGGTTGGCCAGAAGCGGCCGCAGCTCGGAGCGGTTGCGCACGCGTGCATCGTTATCCGCGAAACGGGCGTCGGTTGCGAGATGATCCAGCCCGAGCGCTTGGCAGAGCCGCGGCCACTGCCGCTCGCTGCCGACCGCGACGGCGATTTCTCCGTCGGCCGTGGCGAAGGTCTCGTAGGGCACGATGTTGGGGTGCGCGTTTCCGCGCCTGGCCGGTGATTGCCCGCCCACGAAGGCGTTTTGGGCCTGGTTGATGAGCAGGGCGAGAGTCGACTCGAGCAGCGAAACGTCTATTCGCTGGCCCAAGCCGGACCGCAACGCCGCGAGAATCCCGACCGTCCCCAGCAGCCCGGTAACGATGTCCGAGATGGCGACGCCCACCTTGGTTGGCTGGCCGCCCTCGCCGGCGCTGAACCCGGTGACGGACATCAAACCGCCCACAGCCTGGGCGATGAAGTCGTAGCCCGGCTTGCCAGCGTCCGGACCATCGGGCCCGTAGCCGGTTATCGACAGGTGAACAAGCTTGGGATTGACTTCGCGAAGGTGGGTCTCGTCGATGCCCGCCCGCGCGAGTCCGCCTGGCCGGAAGTTCTCGATGAGGACGTCCGACCGACCGATCAATCGCCACAGGACCTCCACGGCCTCAGGCCGTCGAAGGTTGAGCCGCAGGCTCCGCTTGTTCCGGTTGACCGATAGGAAGTAGGCCGCGACACGGTCGGTCGCATCGTCGGTTTGCACCCACGGCGGGCCGTAGCCACGCGTGGCGTCGCCCTCGGGTGGCTCGACCTTGATCACTTCCGCGCCGAGATCGGCGAGGACCATCGAGCAATAGGGGCCTGCTAGGACTGTGGACAGCTCCAGCACGCGTATGCCGGCCAGAGGTCCCTGGGGCTGGCCGCTCGATTCATCAGGCACGCCAGCGATCGTACAAGCGACGGGTCGCACCCGGCGGTACGCCGGGGCGAACCAGTTCGCGTAGCTGGCCGAAGGCCAGCGAAGGAAGACAAGCGACTGAAGCGGCGACCTTGTGGCGAACGCATAATCGGCGGACATGATCGGCCCCGAGCTTCTTGCCTTCGTGGCCGCCCTGGGTGCGGGGGCGTTCGGTGCGTTGGTCGGGGTCGGCGGCGGGCTTATCACAGTTCCACTGCTCGTGGCCCTCGGTGTGGAGGTGCATACCGCAATCGGCGTCAGCTTGTTGGGCGTGATCAGCATCTCTACGGCTGGGTCCGCCTCCTACCTGAAGGCGGGGTTCGCAAACCGTCGCCTCGGGCTGACCCTCCTCGTGGCGACAGCGGCTGGTGGGGTCGTTGGCGGTTACACGGCTGGGCTGCTCGATGGCCGGGTGCTCAGCGGCTTGTTCGGCGTCGTGCTCGTCCTGGTCGCGCTCCAGATGCTCCGAGCTCGTTCACGGCCGCCCGCAGAGGTCGTGGGCGAGCCGACTGGTTTCGAGATCGACGCCACCTATATCGAGCCGACGACCGGCGAGACGATCGAATACCGCGCACGCAACGTGGGCGCCGCCGGGGCGCTGTCGCTGGCGGCTGGGGTGATCTCGGGTTTGCTGGGGGTCGGTGGCGGGATCATCAATGTCCCGACGATGAACGTGCTCATGCATGTCCCGATCCGGGTTGCGACCGCCACCAGCACGTACATGCTCGGCGCCACGGCGGCCGCCAGCGCGGTCCTGTACCTGAGCCGGAGTCAGATCGACATGATCCTGGCCGCGGCGGTTGTCGCCGGCGTGTTCATTGGTGCATCGGTGGGCGCTCGATACTCGCGCCGCGTCCCGCGTCAGGTTTTGAGCGCCCTGTTCGTGATCGTCGCGGCCGCCTTCGCCGTCCAGATGCTGCTCAGGTTCGTGGCACCATAGTGAACGAGCGAGCGCCGATTTCGTGGACCGTCAGAGCGCTTCAGTCGGGCGCGGCATTCGCGCTTGGGCTGTTTGTGAGCGCCATCACGCTGCACCTGCTTGGCAGCCCGGTGTCCGGCAACGCTGCGCTGCTGGGCGTCCTGGCGGTGATCGCGACGCCGGCGATCTCGCTGGCAGCCACTGTGTTGGAGGCCTGGGGACGCGAACGGCAAACGGCCGTGCTCGCACTCGTGGTGTTGGGGGTGCTCAGCGTGGCGACCATGTTGGCGATGATCATCGGCCGGTAGGAAAAGGGCCGGACAAGCGAGAACGGCCCGGGGAGGGGGCCCGGGCCGTTCAATGTCGATGCGGTAGCGCCCCGTCACCAGACGCTTCGCAAGTGATTGGATCTCTTGGAAAGAAACTCTAGGGCTGGCGCCCGCCCCAACCCATTGCGTGCCCCTAGCCGAGGCTTGCAGGTACATAACGCCCGGTGTCAGGCCGCTGTCGCAGCTCCCATCAGCGCCTGCTCGGCGAGTCCCACCGGCAGCCGGCCACTGCCTGCCAACCGGTCGTGGAAGTCGCGCAGAGCCTCCACCGGGATCCCCGTTCGCGGTTCCGTGGCTATCCCATGTGCGTCGAGATACCGATCACGGATGCGAAGAATCTCGAGGCACCCGGTCAGATATGAGGAGGCCTGGGTGGGCCACGAGCAGTAGCGCCCAACCTCGGCGCGCGCCGTGGGCTCCGTCAACGAAGTCTTGGCGATCATGAACTGGACTGCGTCCTCGTAGCTCATCTCGCCCATGTGCAGGCTCGTGTCGACGACGATCCGCGCCGCACGGAAAATCGTCGCTTCGAGGTGGTAGAGCTCCTGGATAGGGTCCGTGAAGAACCCGCGTTCGCGCATCACGCGCTCGGCGTATAGGGCCCAGCCCTCGCTGAAGTACGAGGTCTGGAGCACGAGTCGCAGGCGTGGGGCATGGATCTTGCTCCAGGTGATGTGCCAGTGATGGCCCGGGTATGCCTCGTGAACCGCGGTCGTAGGTATCCCCCCAAACGAATTGGAGGCGAGCCGCTTCTGGATCTCTTCCTCGCTGGTGCCGTCGGGCGCGATGGGAACGAAGAAGTGTCCCGCACGTCGATCAGAGAAAGCCGGCGGTCCGCTGTACGACGCCACCGCGAAGAGTGGGCGAGTGAAGAACGGCGCGGGCTCGACCGTGCACGACTCTCCATCCGGCAGCGTTACGAGGCCTGTCTGGGCCAGGAACGTACGCGAGCGCTCGGTCCAGTCCGCGTACGCGCGACGCATTTCCTCCTCGGTGCGCGGGTGGTCCTCGTTGGCCTCGTCGAGGACTGTTTTCCAGTCAGGCTTGCCCGAGATCTCGTGCGCCAGTTGCTGCATCTCCATGTCCAGCCGGTCGTACTCGGCGCGACCCATCTCTCTCAGTGACCGCGCGTCGAAGCTGAGCCGCTCGCGCTCCTGCAGCTGGCGGCTGTAGCGCCCCTCGCCGTAGGCCCAGTCGCCGCGTGCCTCTCTTGCCACGGTCTCCAGGTGGGCGGTCAGTTCGTCGAGCGCATCGCCGGCCATAGCACCAGCGGCGCGCAGCAGATAGCGTTGTGTGTCGGTGTCAGCCTCCTCGACGAGCATGTCGCGGACGTACCGCGCGCCGGCCTGGACCGAGCCCATGCCCCGTTCGACGATCAGCCGGTTGGCGAGCGCGGGGTCGATATTTGCAATGGCCTGCTCAACCGCTTCCGGAACCTGCTCCAGCCGCGAGACCGCCGCGTCGACCAGTTCGGCCGTCGGTCGCAGCCGGTTCAGGAACAGGTAGAAGAGGCCGTTCAGGATCGGGCCGGAGTAGATAACCGGGTCGCGCTTCCACCCATACCAATCGGCGTGGATCAATCGGCCGCGCAAAATCGCGATGGCCAGCTGCCGGTCGATCTCGTCGTCGGCGCTGAGGTCGTCACTGGCGGCCTCGTCGAAGCGCCGGAGCCACTTGGCTGCATCGGAATCGCGCTTGTGGAACGCCGACGCAGAGAGGTCGTCGAGCTGGCCGTCGTAATCGGTCACGCCATGTGTCGTGGCCGTCACCGGCGACGTCTCGAACTCATTTTTCAGGAACTCGTCGACGAGCGACACGAAGTCAGGCACCGGTCCCCTCCTACGGATGAACTGTCAAGGCGCTTTGGGATCGAAGAAGCGGCAGCGCGCGGCGATCGCGCATCGGTCGTGTTCCGGCCGAAGCGCGTGACAGGTTACCCGCC
>JBPCLD010000206.1:0-5561 GCA_051003655.1 Candidatus Limnocylindrales bacterium
GGCCCAGGGACGGCTGCCCGGCGCGGATGACCTTCGTGACCGAGCGCGACGTCGTGAGCGCGACCTTGCCAATGTTGCCCTCGAACCCACGGTTGGTGGCACCATCGACGGCAATCACCGCATTCACGTGTACTCCGAGCGCCTTGAGCTCGTGGCCGAGCACCTGCTCTACGGCCGCGGTTGCACGCACGACGGAGTCCGTCGCGCCGCTTCGCTGGCGCCCGTCGACGTAAACAGTGTCGGATGAGGTGCTGATCTGGCCGGTCCACGACTGTCGATCAACGACGAAGACGCCCGACGGACCTACGACCAGGTGGTCGACAGCTGCGTGCGCGCTGGCGACGTGTCGGTGGTCGAGGACCACGTAGCCGTAATCGGCCAGGGCGACGAGCGGGCTGGCAGCCTGGTTTCCGGCAAAGGTTGCACTCGGCTGGGGGCTATTCGTCGGCCGCGAAACCGCTCGGCCGAATCGGCCGAAGAGGCGGCCTCCGGTGCCTGCGGCTGGAGCCGGCTCATCGGATCCGCCTACCCACCCCCGGCGGTCGCGTGACCGCTCCCATTCGAAGATTGCCTGGGTGCTCGCATCGGCCGTCGGCTCAATGACGAGCGGATCGCGGATCTTCCGGGTGCCGGTGCAGACCATCGGGCGCCGGCAACCCCAGTAGAGGCCATCCACTTCGTCGCCGTGGCGCAGAGCGCGCACGACCATTGAGCTGCCGCACATGGGGCAGTGGGGAGCGACGCGTGCATCTGACGCCGCTTGTGCGGTCGTCGTTTCAATGCGCTGTGAGGAGGCCATTGGATTGGTGAGGGTAACCCCAACTCGCGAATCGAGTCCATAGGCATTAGGTATCAAGTTGAGCGACTCGATTGCACAGTCGCGAGGTCGGCGCAGGAGTCAAACGTAGCGGGCGATTGCCATGCCAAGGACGGCGATTACAAGCAGCACGAAATCGACGCGGAAGACTTGATCGAGCCGCGCCCCGATTGCGCCGACCTCGGCGACCTGCTCCGGCTTGGGCGGGCCTCCGGCGGCATCGATCTCGGCGCCGATCTTCGCCAATCGACTGAAGCCCGGCTCGATGAATATCAGCCCCGACAGGAAGGCGATGATCGCCGAAATGGCACCGATCGTCAGCACGATCCCAAACCCCGTGCCGAAGAAGACTTGCGGGGTGAAGCGAAGAACGGCGAGGACGTACAAGATCGCGCCCGCGCCCACGGTCACGACCGTCGCGCCGGTGATGATCTGGGTGAGCCGGCGCACGCCAACGATGTGGCCCATGAACTTCTTCTGGACGTCGGACCCGAGCGCCTTGAGGGTCGGCTCCACGAACAGGTACATCATCCACGCCGCGCCCACCCACAGCACACCGAAGCCGATGTGCAGAGCCCGGAGAACGATCATCAATGGATCCATCCGTTGTTACCTCACCCAGCAACGGACGGTTACTCCCAAAGTGACCGGTTTGATCCTATGGCACGCCGTCCACCTCGATGGTCATCGGAACGGAGCGCCGTACCGCGTCAGTGACCGGACAGTGGGCCACCGCCCACTGGACGATCTCGCGGATCGCGCCCTCGGCGGAACCGGGTGCTCGCACGCGAGCCGCAACTCGTGTGTTAAGGGGGCCGGCCGAGACGCCCGCGCCCGTGTCATCGCCGATGCCGAGAATTCCCCAGTCGTTCGACTCCGAATCGACGGTGACTTCGACCTCAGTCAACGCCACGCCGAGCTGCGCGGCACGCATCCCGATCAGGGTCGCGACACAGCTCGCCTCCGCCGCGCGCAGATACCAACCCGGCGAAGCGGTGGTGTTCGTGCCGCCGACGGAGGTGGGCATGTCGGTGCTCATAGAGGCGTCGTTCGGACCGGTGACTTCGGCGCGCAGGCCCAGGGGATCGGCCAGCCTAGCCGTGGCGGCTGAGTCGGTGTACCTGGCGTCATCGGGGTTGGCGGTGAGGTAGTCGATTGCGCCGTCGATTGCCTGCTTGATCTCTTGCTGTCCCATGCCGCGGATATTAGTCGCCGGGCTCAGCCGAGACGAGACGGAAACAGCCGATCGCCGTTTACGGCGACCCAGATCAGGGCTGGTTGGCGGGGCAACTCTGCTCCACGTTCTGCGAGCGCGCGGGCGCCACAGCTGGAGGGCCTCAGCCGCGCTGACGCCGTTTGCGTTGGCGGCCCGCGGCCTGGCTTGCTCGGGCGGATAGCGTTGCCGGCAACAGCACTATCGGAGGCGAGCCGGGATGCGTCGTGTACGGCACCTTCCAGATCGTGCCGCGTGCCGCCAAGGCATGTGCCGCGCACTTGATTCCGAGCGAGGCAGGCTGTAGGACACGCGTTCGGTGGACATGCGGCCGATAATGCCGTTGGCCCACGATAGCGCTGTTGCTGGACGCCGGAACTACGACGATCCTGACAAGGTGCGCCAGTCCGATCACGACGAAATTAGGGAGATCCGATCGCGCTGGTTCGGAGCGCCGTGATAACGGTCTGGCGCCGAGAAGAGAGGTGATGATGAGACCCCTGCTCGAGTACGACGAAGCGGGGGACGCCGCCTACGTCACCTTCAGCGACGACGAGTGGCATCACCAAGAGCGACTCGACGATGGGCGCGCAATCAACTAGAAGCTCCACCCCGATCACCGTTCCATCCGCCGCATATCGCCTCGGCGCAAGGGCGTGCTGCTCGAGGGTCTTCCGCACCAGCTCGCTCAACCGCCTCAACGTGGCGACACCGCGCGCCCGAGCTCCAACCCGCTCCACTCAATCCGCGAAATCCCAGCCGCAGCCGATGCATCCAACTGCCGGGCCTTCCTCTGCCGCCGCCCGTCCTGCAGCATGACGCCCAGCTTGTGCATCAACGCCCCAATCTGCCTTGACCTGCATTTGTGTCGTTCTCGCCTTCGTGCGATGTCCCATTACACCGGGATTGTCACGAGAGCCACTTATCGTTGGATTACCTGGGGGCCGCCGACGCCTCTCCGGAAGGGGATCTCGAGCTTGGCGGAGCTCGATTAGTCCGCCCGCTCGCCTCTATTTCGTTCTTGCGGCTCGATTAACCCGCTTGGTGACGACCGGGGCGTCACGGAGGGCGGCGTGGGGCGGACGGGGCGGACAGGGCGGCCGGGGCGTCACGGAGGGCGGCGTGGGGCGGCCGTGCGTCGGCCGTGACGTCTAGGGCAGCGAGCGGACCATGCCGCCGTCCACCGCGACGATCGCGCCGGTGATGTACGAGGCGGCGGGGGAGAGGAGGAAGGCGCCGACTCGGCCGACCTCGGCAGGGTCGCCATACCGGCCGAGCGGAATGCGGGCGATGGTCTGCTCCTGGACCCGCTCGACGGTGATGTTGCCGCTCTTGGCGCGGGCGGCGTCGAGGGTCGCTATGCGGCCCGTGGCCACACGGCCGGGAGCGATGCCGTTGATGCGAATCGGAGCGATCTCCGGCACGAGCGACTTGATCAGTCCCGCCAACCCTGGCCGCAGCAGGTTCGAGGTGGTCAGTGCCACGATCGGCTCGCGCACCGACGACGAGAGGATGACGAGGATCGCGGGCCGCTCGCTCTCGCGAAGGTGTGGCAGGGCTGCGCGAATCAGCCGGATGGCGGGCCATAGCGTGCCGTCGATGGCCCGTTGCCAGTCGGCATCGGTCAGATCTTCGAATTTGCCCGGTGGTGGTCCACCGGAGTTGACGAGCAGCAGGTCGAGGCCACCAAGCGCGCCAACGGCCGACGAAACCGCCTCAGACGGACCCCCTTCGGTCGATAGGTCAACCGGGATCGATTGGGCCGAAATGTCCGTCGCCAGGGCGTCCAGCCGCGCCGACGGCCGCGCTGCAACCGCGACGCGTGAACCCTCCGCGGCAAGTGCGCGCGCCAGCGCAGCGCCCAGTCCGGCCGAGCCGCCGGTCACGAGCGCCCGCGCGCCGTCCAATCCCAGGTCCACCCGATAACGTTAGCGCCGCAGATGAGGGTGCGATGAGGCCGGTGCTGCTCTGGATGGCGCGCAACAATTGGATGAAGCGCAACCTGCCCCGATTCTGGTTCGCCCGCCGCGCCGTGCGCAAATTCATGCCCGGCGAGACGGCCTCGGAGGCGATCGAGGCGGCCGACAAGTTCAAGCAGCAGGGCATCGCAATCATCTTCACGCGCCTCGGCGAGAACCTGAGCAGCGTCGACGACGCCGATGAAACGGCAGCCGACTACCTAAAGTTGATGGCTGACGCCCACGCTCGAGGGATCGAAGCCGAGCCGTCAATCAAGCTGACCCAGCTTGGCTTCGACCTTGATCCGGACAGAGCGCTCGCACATCTCCAGCGCCTCGCCGATCAGGCCGCGACGTTCGGGACGAACGGGACTGTCTGGATTGACATGGAAGGCTCGATCTATACCGAGCCGACCATCGAGCTCTACGAGCGTCTCAAGGAGACCCACCCGAACACGGGCATCTGCCTGCAGGCGTACCTGAAGCGAACCTACACCGACGTCGAGAGGCTGCTCCTGCTGGAGCCACGCATCCGCTTGGTCAAGGGCGCCTATGCCGAGCCGGTGGCGATCGCGTACCAATCGCGGCGCGAGGTTGACGCCAACTACCTGGCTCTATGTGTGTCGATGTTGGCCGCGATCAAGGCGGGCAAGAAGCTGTTCCTCGGCCTTGGCACGCACGACGTCGCGCTGATCACGCAGGTGGCCGACCACGCGAAGTCGATCGGCCTTGAGAAGGACGTCTTCGACGTGGAGATGCTTTACGGCATCAGGTCGGACCAGCAGCGCAAGCTCAGGAAGCAGGGTTACGGCGTCCGCGTGTTGATCGCCTATGGCGAGGCCTGGTACGCCTGGTACATGCGCCGCCTGGCGGAGCGTCCTGCCAACGTCGTCTTTGCGCTTCGGCAGCTGCTGCCGTGACAGGAGACCTGGCACAGCGGACTGATCAACTTTCCGGCGTATGGAACATCGTCCCGACGCCCTTCCACCCTGACGAGGAGCTGGACCTTCCATCGCTGCGCCGGCTGACGGACTTCGTCATCGGCCACGAGGTCAACGGCATGACGATCCTGGGCGTGCTGGGGGAGGGCGCCAAGCTGTCAGACCGCGAGCGTTCGGAG
The DNA here is from genome assembly GCA_051003655.1 of Candidatus Limnocylindrales bacterium. Classification (GTDB taxonomy): domain Bacteria; phylum Chloroflexota; class Limnocylindria; order Limnocylindrales; family CSP1-4; genus JALYGJ01. The sequence continues at coordinate 5,109 of JBPCLD010000206.1, forward strand.
GTTATCGAAACGACCTTGGACCAGGCCGCGGGTCTTATTCCCGTGTGCGTGACGGTCAGCGCGCCTTCCACGTATCGCGCCGAGAGTCTTGCTCGAGAGGCGGAGTCGGCCGGAGCCCACTCCGTGATGTTGTCCGCGCCGCCGCTGGTTCGACCGAACGACGACGCCGTGCGCCGCCACTACTTGCGCGTCGCAGAAGCAGTGCCGGACCTGCCGGTCGTGATCCAGGACCTGCCCGCGCTTGGCGTCTGGATGAGCGCGGACCTGATCGCAAGCATGGCGTCGGCCGCGCTCAACCTGCGCGTTGTGAAGCTGGAGGAAGAGCCGACCGCGCCAAAGGTGGGGCGCCTGTTGGCGGCCAATCCCGACCTTCGCGTGCTTGGTGGGCTTGGTGGCGAGATGCTGATCGAGGAGCTGCGCCGCGGCGCGGTCGGGACGATGACGGGCTTCGGC
>JBPCLD010000207.1:0-6340 GCA_051003655.1 Candidatus Limnocylindrales bacterium
GACAAGCGAGTTGAGGTCGCACTGATCGATCGGCGCAACTTCCACCTGTTCCAGCCGTTGCTGTACCAGGTCGCCACCGGCGCCCTTGGTCCGAGCGCGATCGCCCACCCATTGCGCGCCATCTTTCGCAAGCGTCTGAACACCCGCGTCCTGCTCGGGATGGCGGTGAGCCTTGACCCGCGGGCGCGCGAGGTGGGGCTGTCCGATGGGGGAGTCGTGCCATACGACACACTGATCGTCGCCACGGGCGCCCGATTCTCCTATTTCGGCAACGAAGGATGGGCGCCCTTCGCGCCGGGTCTCAAGACTATCGACGACGCAACCGAGATCCGCCGGCGCATTTTCATTGCCTTCGAGGCAGCCGAGCGCGAGGCGAGTCCCATCCGGCGCACGGAGTGGATGACATTCGTGATCGTCGGGGGAGGGCCCACCGGAGTCGAGCTGGCCGGCGCGTTGGCAGAGATAGCGCGCGACACGCTGCGCCGCGACTTTCGCTCCATCCACCCGGAGAACGCGCGGATCGTCCTCGTCGAGCTGATGCCTCGCGTGTTGCCCACCTATCCCGAGGACCGCTCTGCGTCGGCGCGACGCCAGCTGGAGAAGCTCGGTGTGGAGGTATTGACCGAGACACGCGTCGTGGACATCGACGAGCACGCCGTCCAGCTCGAGGAGGACGGCAAGCGAGAGAGGGTCCCTGCGCGAACCGTCTTGTGGGCAGCAGGCGTCGCGGCTTCGAGCTTCGCGCGCACCGTGGCCCGCGCCGCCGGCGCCGAAACCGACAAGCAGGGGCGCGTTCTCGTCGGCCCGAACCTCACCCTCCCCGGCCGCTCGGACATCTTCGTGATCGGCGATGGTGCGCACATGTCGTGGGCACAGGACAAGCAGGTGCCCGGCGTCGCCCAGGGGGCGATCCAGAGCGGCCGCTACGTAGGCAAGCTCATCCGTCGCCGGCTGTCCGGCAAGCAGATGCCGCCGTTCGCGTACCAGGACCGAGGGGACGTCGCGATCATCGGCCGGCTCGCCGGGGTGACGAATATCCCGTGGCTCGGTCGTTTCGGGCGCGCCAGCGGCTTTCCGGCCTGGGTGCTCTGGCTCGGGATCCACATCGCCTACCTAATCGGCTTCGCCAATCGCATCGTCGTCGTCACGCGCTGGGCGTGGAGCTTCCTGACCCACGGCCGTGGAAGCAGGCTGATAACCGGGCAGCCGCTGCTGCCCGACATCGAGGAGCCGGAGCCGATTGCGGGCCAAACTACTGGCCAGGAGACTTAATGCGCAACTCGCTAAACGGCGTAGGGTGAACTGGCGGACTCACGACAACTATCGAGGGGAAGAGCGGAGCCAGCCCGGAGGCAGCTGTACAACGCCTACAGCCCGGCGAACCACTTTGCCGCGTCGTCCAAAAGCACGTCTACAGGGCCCATGCCGCGGAGGTCGCCGCGTTGAGAAACGCGTCCGCGACCTTCAGGTGAGCGAAACCCATGTAGCCCGCGATCCCGACGAGCAGAGAGCCGCCGAGGAGGAACAGTGCCAGGATGGCGTGACGTGCGATACGCCAGGCAAACGCGTGGCGTGAGATGAGCGGCTGCTCAAAGCTTTCGTAAACCACGGGCTCGATGATCGCACGCATGTCGCCGGTACAATCGGCCGACTGACCGCATGTCGCCGACCGCGACACCGATGCTCTCTAAGCGCACGCCCGAGGATGCTCATGTCGCAAACACCCACGATGACTGCCGTGCGCGCTCACAAGGCCGCCAAGCGCTACATCTATGCCTTCGGCGGCGGTCGGGCAGAGGGCGACGCCACGATGCGCGACGCGCTCGGCGGTAAGGGCGCCGGGCTTGCGGAGATGACGAACGCCGGTCTTCCTGTGCCACCGGGGTTCACGATTACGACCGAGGCCTGCAACGACTATTTCGCCGCGGGCGAGAAGCTCCCCGACGGCCTCTGGGACGACGTTCTCGCGGCGATCAGGCAGCTCGAAGCTGAAACTGGCAAGGGGTTCGGCGACTCGGGCAACCCGCTCCTGGTCAGCGTCCGCTCGGGAGCCAAGTTCTCGATGCCCGGGATGATGGACACCGTCCTCAATCTCGGCCTCAACGACGAGACGCTGCATGGACTGGTTGCGCTGACCGGCAACGAGCGCTTCGGCTGGGACGCCTACCGTCGCTTCATCCAGATGTTCGGCCGGATCGTCATGGAGGCTGATCCCAAGCTCTTCGAGGAGGCTCTCGATGCCGCGAAGGAGAAGCGTGGCGTCCACCAGGACACCGATCTCGACGCTGATGCCATGCGCGAGGTGGTCGGCCAGTTCAAGCAGATCGTCACACGCGAGACCGGCCGCGATTTCCCGACCGATCCCCAGGAGCAGCTGGACCTTGCGATCAAGGCCGTCTTCGCGTCGTGGTTCGGCAAGCGCGCGCACGACTACCGCGAGTACAACAAGATCGCTCACGACCTGGGCACGGCGGTCAACGTCGTGACAATGGTCTTCGGCAACATGGGCGACGACTCGGGCACCGGTGTCGCGTTCACGCGCGATCCGAACACCGGCGACAAGCAGCTCTTCGGCGAGTACCTGACCAACGCGCAGGGCGAGGACGTCGTGGCCGGCATCAGGACCCCGTTGGCGATCGCCGAGATGCGCTCGCAGATGCCCGAGATCTACGGCCAATTCGAGGAGATTGCCGGTCGCCTGGAGCGGCACTACCGCGACATGCAGGACCTCGAGTTCACCATCGAGCGTGGCCGGCTGTACATGCTCCAGACCCGCTCGGGCAAGCGCACGGCAACGGCCGCGGTGCGCATCGCCGCCGCGATGGTCGACGAGGGCATCATCACCGAGCACGAGGCGCTGTCGCGCATCGAGCCGGCGCACGTCGATCAGCTGCTGCGCGACCAGTTCGACCCGGCCGCGAGACAGAGCGCGCAGCGCATCACGGCCGGTCTGAACGCGTCTCCGGGCGCGGCCGTCGGTAAGGCGGTGTTCAACGCCGATCGCGCCTTCGAGATGGCCCAACAGGGCGAAAAGGTGATCCTCGTCCGGATAGAGACGTCGCCAGATGACTTCCACGGCATGGCCGCGGCGCAAGGCGTGCTGACGGCCCGTGGCGGCGCGACCTCGCATGCGGCGGTGGTGGCGCGTCAGATCGGCAAGCCGTGCGTGGCCGGCTGCGCGTCGCTGATCATTGACTACGGAACGAAGTCGGCCCGCGTCAACGGCCTCGGCTTCTCCGAGGGGGAGTGGATCTCACTCGACGGCACCACCGGCGATGTCTTCGTGGGCGCGCTGCCGACCACCGAGGCGCGCTTCGAGGATCAGGCCGAGCTGCAGAAGGTCCTCGAGTGGGCCGACCGTGTCCGCCGGCTGCAGGTCTGGACCAACGCGGACAAGCCCGAGGAAGCGGCCATGGCGCGGCGCTACGGAGCGCAGGGCATCGGCCTCTGCCGCACCGAGCACATGTTCCGCGAGGGGGAGCGGCTGGACATCGTGCGCGACGCGATCCTGGTCGCATTCCAGGCGACACGAGCCAAGGAGAAGCGCGAAGCCGGCGAAACGCTGAGCGAGGAGGACTCAGGGGCCGTCAGCCGCTTCGACGATGCGATGGCGAAGCTCGAGAAGCTTCAGCAGGGCGACTTCGAGGGCATCCTCGAAGCCATGGATGGCCTTCCCGTGGTTGTTCGGCTGATCGACCCGCCCTTGCACGAGTTCCTGCCCAACCATGCCGAGGTCCTGGTCGAAGTCACGCGCATGGAGGCCACCGGCGTGGCCAAGGACGATCCGAAGTACGTCGAGGAGCGTGAGCTGCTGCGTGCGATCGAAGCGCTGAAGGAACAGAACCCGATGCTCGGGCTGCGCGGCATTCGACTCGGCCTCATGATCCCGGACCTCATCAAGATGCAGACCCGCGCCATCCTGAATGCGGCGATCGCGCGCAAGAAGGCAGGCGGCGATCCCCACCCGGAGATCATGATCCCGCTGGTCGGCCACGTTAACGAGCTCGCCGCCACGCGCGCCATCCTCGACGTCGAGGCCAAGGCGGTTCAGGACGCGGCCGGAGTCGAGGTCGACTTCAAGTTCGGCACGATGATCGAAGTGCCCCGCGGCGCGCTGACGGCGGACGAAATCGCGCCCCATGCCGAGTTCTTCAGCTTCGGAACCAACGATCTGACCCAGATGGCTTTCGGCTACAGCCGCGATGATGCCGAGGGCGGCTTCCTGCTCAACTACGTCGAGCGCGGCATCCTGCCGGCCAACCCGTTCCAGACGCTCGACGTCGATGGCGTCGGCCAGCTCGTCCGAACCGCCGTGGAGAAGGGCCGCGCCGCGCGACCGGGCCTGAAGATCGGCGTATGCGGCGAGCACGGCGGCGACCCCGCGTCGATTGCTTTCTTCGAGCAGGTGGGCCTCGACTACGTCAGCTGTTCGCCGTACCGCGTCCCTGTCGCGCGACTCGCCGCTGCCCAGGCGGCACTCAGCGGGGCTGCCGAGCGGGACAAGTAGCCCGCAGGTTTAGGGCTCGGGCTCCACTGCCCGAACGAGCAGGGAGCAGCCGGCCCGCGCGAGTTAGACTCGGGTTGGCCGTAGTCCTTGTCATGTGGGGAGCGTTTTGACGTCACGAGTCGACGAGGTTCAGTTCGGCACGTCTGGCATGCCCGGGTTCGCCTGGCGCCGGCTCGCGTTCTGGTTCGTCCTGACACTGCTGGCGATAGTCGCGTTCGGCGCCGCATTCGCATTCGCCTATGACAGGATGCATGAGCGGACGCTCCTCCCTGGCGTGCAGGTCGCGGGCGTCGATCTGGCCGGGCTTGATCGGCAGGCGGCGGAGAGGCGACTCCGCGCGACGCTCCCGGATCTCTCTGGCGGGGCGCTCACCGTTCGCGTGGGCTCACTCGAGGAATCGATCCCGTACGCGGAGTTCGAGCGCGACTACGACTTCGAGTACATGCTCGAACAGGCATTCACGCTCGGACGAGCGGGCAACCTGATCGATCAGCTGCGCGAACAGGTGGCGATCCTCCAGCACGGTGCATCTATCGATCCCGTGATGACCTGGAACACCGAGGAGCTTGCATCCCGCGTCGCGGCGCTCGCGAATGCCGCCCAGGTAGAGGTCGTGGACGCGCGCATAACCCGGCAGAATGGCCGGTATCTCGCGTCACCCGCGAGTGCAGGCGCCAGCGTCGACGTCCAGGATGTCGTTGGCCGGGCAATGGCCGCCGTAAACAACGTCTCGCCCGCTGACGCTGACGTTGCGGTCGAGCCAACGACGATCGTGCCGGCGGTCTCGACCGAGGCGGCCGAGGCAGCCGCGGGTAAGGCTGAACGCGTCGTGGCGACTGCCCTGACGATGGCCGGAGCGGACCTGTCGACATCTATTGACCCCGCAGTCCTGAGCGGCTGGGTCCATCTCGCGGAGGTGGGTGTCGGCGAGTGGCATCTATCCATCGAGTCCGGGCCAATCGCCGACTACGTCGCAAACTACGGGCGGCAGGCCGATACGCCGCCCACCAACGCCACGTTCGCCATCCGGGGCGGCAACATCGACGTCGTGCCCAGCGCTGTGGGCAGGGCCGTGGACGTGGTGCCGAGCGCGGCCAGCGTCCTGGCGGCTCTGCAGGCGCGTGCCGACGGCAGAGCAGACGTGGTGCCGGCTCTATCGCTGGTGCCGGTGGCGCCGGCGTTGTCGACTGAAGAGGCGCGCGCCATCGCGCCCCGTGTCACGAAGCTGGCCGAATGGACCACGTTCTATGTGCCCGGCCCCTTGAATGGCGAGGGCGTCAACATCGAGATCCCGACCTCGATCCTCGACGGCGTGGTTGTGGAGCCTGGTGCCGAGTTTGATTTCCTGACCGGAATCGGACCGGTCACCAGCCCGCCGTACGTGACTGGCGGCGCACTGGTCCACGGGCAGATCGAGGAAGATGGGGCGATCGGCGGCGGAATGTGCTCGACCTCGACGACCCTCTTCAACGCGGGCCTGCGGTATGGCCTTCCGGTCACGGCTCGAGACAACCACAGCCTGTACATCAGTCGTTACCCGATGGGGTTGGACGCGACTGTCTGGATGACGGGCCCACGGAATCGCCAGACCATGGCTTTCACCAATGACACGGGATACCCGCTGGTGGTCCGAGGCATAAACAACCTCGGCGCCGTCACGTTCGAGGTGTGGGGCGTGGATGACGGCAGAACTGTCGAGCTCTCAGAGCCGCGAATCGAGAACGTAGTGAAGGTGCCGTACATGCTCGTTGAATACACGGACGAGCTGGCCCCGGGGCGTCGCGTTCGAGTCAATGACGCGTACGACGCGTTCGATGCCTGGGTGACACGGAC
>JBPCLD010000208.1:0-2759 GCA_051003655.1 Candidatus Limnocylindrales bacterium
GCCGAACCCCCTCGTCGGCCGGGTCACCGAACTTCAGCGCGTCCAGGAATGCCACCGGACGAGCGCCCATCGCCACGATGTCGCGCAGGATGCCGCCGACGCCGGTTGCCGCACCCTGGAACGGCTCCACGGCACTTGGATGATTGTGAGACTCGAGCTTGAATGCAACCGCCAGCCCATCGCCGATACGCACCACGCCGGCGTTCTCGCCCGGCCCGGCCAGCACGTCGTCGCCGGTCGTCGGAAGGGTCCGCAGCAGCGCGCGCGAGCTCTTGTACGAGCAGTGCTCGCTCCACATCACGCTGAACATGGCCAGCTCGAGGTCATTTGGCGCGCGTCCGAGCCGATCAACGATCGCCTCCAGCTCGTCGTCGGTAAGACCCAGACGAAGATGAAGGTCGGCCTCCGGCGGCGCCTCCAGCGCGGCCTCAGGCTCGAGCGTGATCATGCCACCGCCTCGACCTGCGCCGCGCTCTCGACCATCGAGCGGAGCAGCAGCAGGCCGTCGTCGGATCCGAGCAGAGCCTCTGATGCGCGCTCGGGATGGGGCATCAGCCCGCAGATCCGGCCCGACTTGTCAGTGACACCGGCGATACCCCGGGCGGAACCATTCGGATTGCCTTCGGGAGGCCCGTAGCGGAACAGGACCTGACCGGAGGACTCGAGCCCGTCGAGCTCCTCGTCCGGGAGGTAGTACGAGCCCTCGCCGTGGGCTATCGGCAGCCTCAGCGTCTGACCGACATGGATTCCGCGGCTGAACGGCGTGTCGTGTCGTTCCACCGACAGGCTTACCCAGCGATGCTCGAAGCGCAGGGTCGTGTTGCGCCGCAGAGCACCTGGCAGGAGGCCTGCTTCGGTTAGCACCTGGAAGCCGTTGCAGATCCCCAGCAGCAGACCACCGCGCGCCGCGTGCTCGCGCACCGCGCCCATGATCGGGCTGAATCGCGCGATCGCCCCAGCCCGTAAGTAGTCGCCGTAGGCGAAGCCGCCGGGCAGGATCACTGCGTCCGCGCCATGCAGGTCGGTGTCCTCGTGCCACAGCAGCTCGGCCTGGGCGCCGGCGAGTCGCGCGCCGTGGAGCGCGTCGCGATCACAGTTGGAGCCCGGGAAGACGACGACCCCGACCTTCACCCAGGGACTCCGGCCAGCGGCTGCGCCTCTTCGATCGCCCAGCGTTCGACGAGCGGGTTGGCCAGGAAGCCGGCGGCGAGCTTCTCGACCACATCGCGCGCCGTCGATGCGTCATCGGCATCGACCGTAAGCTCGATCCTTCGTCCGATCCTCACGCCGTGCACGGTCGATGCGCCGAGCTGCGGCAGCGCTGCCTCGACCGCCTTGCCCTGCGGATCGAGGATGCCTTCGCGGGGCATGATCGCGATGCTGAAGCCGAACCTGGTCACGCCTGCGAACCCTGTGGCGCTTCCGCGGCAACGCGGTCGTTGGCAAGGTAGTCGGCGAAGGAGCCACCCGTGATGCGCTCGAACGCCTGCGCATAGCGCTGCTGGGTTCCGGCCACTACGTCGGCCGGTAGCTCCGGCCCCGGCGCCGTCTTGTCCCACGGCTGCGTCTCCAGCCAGTCGCGCACGAACTGCTTGTCGTACGAGGCCTGGCTGCGACCCGGCTCGTAAGCGGCCAGCTCCCAGAAACGCGACGAGTCAGGCGTGAGGACCTCGTCGATGAGAATCAATGACCCGTCCGCCAGTGTGCCGAACTCGAACTTGGTGTCGGCCAGGATGATTCCGGCACTCTCGGCGCGCGCGGCCGCGAACGAGTACAGCGCCAGGGCCAGTTCCCGCCCGCGCTCGGCGAGAGGCGCTCCGACGATCGCGACCATCTCCTCGAAGGAGATGTTCTCGTCGTGGCCTGTCTCGGCCTTCGTCGACGGCGTGAACAGCGGCTGCGGCAGCCGATCTGATTCGCGCAGGCCTTCGGGCAGCGGGATGCCGCTCATCGCGCCGGTCCGCTGGTAGTCCTTCCAGCCGCTGCCGGCAATGTAGCCACGGACGATCAGCTCCACCGGCAGCACCTCGGCACGACGGCAGATCATCATCCGGCCGCGCAGGTCTGTGGCCGCCTCGTCGTACTCGGCCGGCAGGTCTGCCGGATCGGTCGAGAGAAGGTGGTGGGGCATGATCCCGGCGCGCGTGGCCTCGGCGAACCAGTGGCGCGACAGTCCGGTCAGGACCCGCCCCTTGTCGGGGATCGGTGTCGGCATGACCACGTCGAACGCGCTGATGCGGTCTGAAGCCACCAGCAGCAGCCGGGCGTCATCGAGCGCGAAGATGTCGCGGACCTTGCCCGAGCGCACGAAACCGGGCATGAGCTCAGCTACGGGCATGAGTCGGCACCTCCAGCGTGTCCAATCGGGCGATCACCGCGTCGACGTGACGCAGCAAATGTCGTTCGTCGAAGCAGGCGTAGATCTGATCCGGGGTGAGCACCAATGCGACGTCCGGGTCAACCTCCACGAGCTCGCGCAGGGGTCGCCGCTCATCAGCCGCGCGAAGGGCAGCAGCCTGGACGATCCCGTACGCCTTCTCCCTCGTGAGCCCACCGCTGTCGACCAGCGTGGTCAGCAGCCGGCTGCTCCCAAACAAGCCCAGGCCGCGGTCCAGGTTCTCCCGCATCCGCTCGGGGCGAACGACCAGGCCGTCAAGGAGGCCACGGAAGCGAACGAGCATGTAGTGCAGCAGTGTGGTCGCGCCGGGCAGCGCAACCCGCTCCACCGACGAATGCGAAATGTCGCGCTCGTGCCATAG
>JBPCLD010000209.1:0-5183 GCA_051003655.1 Candidatus Limnocylindrales bacterium
GCAGTCGTGATCTCGATCCGTCGACCAGCTCGGCTGGCGACGATCTCGAATGTCTGAGTTCCCTGGCCGGTATCGACCACTGCCTCCACTCGATCGCCCTTCATGGGCGGAGCATAACTCGCAAGGAGGACGCGAGGAACCGCAGTGCGGGGCCTTGCGCCCGACGCGCAGCGGCGCCGAAGGCGACCGCGGAGATTGAACGTCCGAGGAGGGCGCAGCGGAGAACAACCCGGTCTAGGCGCGGACCTCCTGGCGCATGAACGACACGTAGGCGAGAGCGAACGTACCCGCGCTGGCCGCGATCAGGGCTACGAACTGGGGCCAGATCACGAGCAGGCTCTGATCAAGCGACAGCAGGCCGCCAATTGCACCGCTGGCCTGGGTGTCGGTGGCCAGGCCAGGCGTCACCGTCCGCTGGCGCGGATCGAGGATGACGCGCGTGGCTTCGTCGTACAGCTGGTTGGGTGCGACGCGACCCAGGTTCACCCGAAGCGCCAGGTTCGCGCGAGCCTGAGCACTGCCCTCGCCCGCGTCGGCAGGCACGGGCGAGAGAACACCGGCCAGGATGCCGATGATCAGGCCCAGGAAAGCGGTCATCACCAGCCACACGGATAGCGCCATCAGAGCCGACGTCGCGGCGCGGCGGAGGACGATTGAGCACAGTAGGGCAAGAGCGAGCCAGAAGCCGATGTAGGCCAGGGTGACGATGAACCAGACCATGATCCGCAGGACATCTTCCGCGCTCGGCAGGATGCCCAGCTGGATGATGCCGATCGCGGCCACGATGCCGATCACCGCGAGGAGGATGACGCCGATCGCGGCGAGACCGGCGACGAACTTGCCGTTGATGACGTCGTCGCGATGGATCGGCTGGGACAGGAGACGCGGCAGCGTTGCTTCCGACCGCTCGCCATTGATGCCATCGAAGCCGAATGCAATCCCCAGCAACGGCCCGAGGAAGCCGATGAAGGTGGTGAATCGCGGGATGTCGCCGACCTGTCCGGTGAACAGCACCAGGAAGACGGACGGCTCACCGGAAACGTCCGAGGCGACGCCGCCGAGGCCGCCGGCTGTGGAGTAGACGGCCGCAGCCGCAGCCAGTGTCAGCACGATCGTGACGACCAGGAAGCGGACGCTGGTTACGTGATCGGCGAACTCCTTTGCGGCGATGACGCGCCAGCGCGCACGCAGGCCGGGGAGCTGCGCGGCGGCCGGAACACGCTCCACGGGCCGCGGCGAAGCCGAGCCTGGGGCTCGAGCTTTTTTGCGCTTCTTGGATCGGATCGGAAGCGACTCGGACTGGGCGGTCATGCGGGATCCTCCGCGGACTGGGCGGCCGGCTGTTCTGCGGAGAAGTAGCGCCGATAGATCTCGTCCAGCTCGTCGCCGCGACGGCGCAGGTGAAATGGCGGATGGCCGGCCTCGACAAGGGCGCGCGCGAGGTCGGCACGCACGTCGTGCTGGGCCTTGACCACAAGCATCCGGCTATCGCGCTCGTCCGCGGCGACCGACGTTACGCCCTGCACGTTCAAGGCCGCCTCACGGACGGCCTCAAGTGGTGGCGGCGCGCCAAGCTCGATCTCCATAGGCCCCGTGCCCAGCTGGCTGGCGAGCTTGTCCATTGGACCGCTGGTCACGAGCTTGCCGGCAACGAAGATCCCGATCTGATCGCACACCTGCTGGACCTGGTGGAGGAGGTGGCTCGCTAGCAGGACCGCAGCCCCGTCCCGAGCCAGCTCGCGGACCAGCTCCAGCACCTCCACTACGCCGGCCGGGTCGATCGCCGTGGTCGGCTCATCGAGGATGACGATCGATGGGCCCTTCACCAGGACGTCGGCGAGCCCGAGGCGTTGGCGCATTCCGCGCGAGTACTTCTCGACCGCCATGTCCCCTGCATCGGTCATGCCGACTCGTGCGAGCAACAGCTCGATGCGCTCCTCGGCCACCTTCTTGTCGATGCCGTTGAGACGGGCCGTGTAGCGCAGGTTCTGGCGACCGCTCATCCCGGAGTAGAAGCCAACGTTGTCGGGCAGGTAACCAACCTGCCGCTTTACCGCGATCGGGTTACGTGCCGGATCGAGATCGAGCACGCGGGCCGCGCCCGAGGAAGGCTCTGACAGCCCGAGCAGCATCAGAATCGTCGTGGTCTTGCCTGCGCCGTTCGGGCCCAGCAGGCCGAAGACCTCACCGTGGCGAACCGTCAGGTCGAGCTTGTCGACCGCGGTGAACTCGCCGTAGCGCTTGGTCAGTCCCTTGGTTCGTATCGCCGGCGCACCGAGTGCTGGCGGCTGATCCGCGGTGCGCTCGGTGGCCGGCTCAGCGACGGCCATAGCGCTGGAAGACGACGAATAGCCCAATCGCGACGGCGACGAGGATGGCGATGCCGATCAGGTAGCCGGTGGGCGACGTCTCGACCGTCGTCCGGACTTCGATCGCGTCGTTCGCGTCGTCGCTGTTGGCACGCAGGTTGAGGATGTAGTCGCCCGCCAGCGAATCGCCGGCAGCCGTAATCGTGGCAACCACGTCCGCGCGCGCGCCCGGGGCGATCTCGGCGACTACTTCGGGTGCGAACGTGACCGTCCACTTGCTCGGCGGCGTGGCGGACACGGTCACGTTGGTGATCGGCGCCGTCCCCGTGTTCTGGATGACAAGGTTGAGGGTGGTCGGCGCGCCCGCGGCGACGCGTGCGTTCTGGCGGCCATCGGACGTGTCGAGCGACACGGCGAATTGACCGGTGATCTCAACCGAGAGTGCTGTCTCAGCAACATTCGTCCCGCTGATCGCGCGGACGGTTATTGGATTCTCGCCAGCCGGCGCGTCCGCCGGCGGGTCCGCCGTGACCGTGATCGTCGTGTCCGAGCCAGCGTCGACGACGGCTGTCGATGCCTGGGCTTCGCCGGATGGCTGCGCGTCGACGTTCCAGCCGGCGGGAGCATCCGTTTCCAGGCCGAATGTCAGCTGCGAGTTTGTGTCGTTTCGGAGCGTCAGGTTGAAGCGGAAGGTGCTCGATGTGGAACCCCGCAGGTTCGGGAACTCGGCCTCGAGGGCCACCGAGCCTGCCTCCTGTGCCTCGGTCACGACGTCGAGCGTCAGCTGAGTCGTGACTCCTGCCGCGCTGCGTCCCTCGATCACGATCTGGCCCGGTCCGGGCGTGACCGCGTCGGGCACCTTCACCTCTGCGGTGAACTCAGCCGAGATCTCGGTCGGCACGTCCGGGTTCGGCGTAGTCGTAACGGCAGCGATGGTCGAGCCCGCACCGCGAAGTGTCGTGTCCCAACCCTCGGGCTGGCTGACGACCCTGAGGTCGACCCGCTCGGGGGAATCGGTGACGACCTTGGTCGGGAACTTGACGGTTGCTCCCGGATCAGCCACGACCGATGGAAAGGCCGTCGTCATCTCGAGGGTCGCGGCCAGCACGGCTGTCGGCGAAATCGCCATGACGACCAGGGCCCCCGCCAGGAAAGCACGCACGATGCGCATGTCTGCAGACTCCTTGTTCGTTATCGATTCACGGCGCGCGGCCTGCGACCGGCGCCGGTCCTCCCCCATGTCCTGGCAGTCGCACCGTGCAAATCGTCGCAGGACACCGTTGCGCACAGGCAATCGGCTGATGGCATTTTCTTCACGAATATGTCCGTGAGGGCCCGCACGCGGGTAGGTGCCGCAGGCTTACGAGTTTCGCGCGGCGATGCTAGCAGCCAGTTGCACGAGCGTCCTGACGGCAGGTCCCTGGGGACCCTTTGGTGAGAACGGCCGATCCTCTTCGAACCAGGCCGTACTGGCGATGTCGAGATGGGCCCACTCGGTTTCGGCATCCACGACTGCGTCGACGAACGCCGCACCGAGGATGGCTCCGCCCAAGCCACGGCCGGTAGAGTTGTGCAGATCCGCGATCTCGCTCTTCATCTCATCCCGGTACTCATCAGACAGCGGCAGCGGCCACATGCGCTCGCCGGCATCGTCGCCTGCCCGTCGTACTGCATCCACGAACCCTTCGGGACGACCAAAGAGCCCGGTGTAATAGCGGCCGAGAGCTGTTCGCACGGCGCCGGTCAGTGTCGCCACGTCCACCACCCGTGTCGCGCCCTCGCGCTGGACATAGGTGATGCCGTCGATCAGCACCAACCGTCCCTCGGCGTCGGTGTTGATCACCTCGACGGTCTTGCCGCTCATGCTGGTCACGATGTCGCCGGGCTTTGTTGCGTGGCCACCGGGCAGGTTCTCGGTGCACGGCGCTGCGGCGATCAGGTTGATCGGCAGCTTCAGGCGACCCACGACCGCAGCCGCGGCCAGGATCGCCGCCGCGCCGCTCATGTCGTACTTCATCAGGTGCATGTCGTGCGGATCCTTGAGCGAGATGCCGCCCGAATCAAACGTAATTCCCTTGCCGACGAGACCGAGATCGAAGCCGTCGCCCTGCCTGCCCCGGTGGCGAAGGACGACGAACTGCGCCGGCTCGTCGCTGCCGCGGGCGACTGACAGGTAGCTGCCCATCCCGAGCGCCGCGCAGGCTTCCTCGTCAAGGACCTCGATGTCGAGACCGGCCTGGGCGGCAAGCTCGCGCGTCTCGTCGGCGACTTTGGTCGGTGTCATGATGTTGGCGGGCTCGTTGGCCAGACTGCGCGCCCAGTTCACCGCCTCGCCGATGGCTTCCCCACGCGCGACGGCGGCCTCGTCACCTTCCGGGTTTGCCAGGTCGTCCTCGCTGACTACGAGGAGCACCTCCTCCAGGGGCGGCAGCTTCCGCTCGTCGGGGCCGGTCCGGTAAGCCTCCGGGCGCCACATTGCGTAGAGGACCCCTTCGACACCGCTCTGGACGGCCACGTGCTCGTCGAGCGACCGCGTCTCGAGAACGATGGCGATGCGAGTCGCGGTCGACTGCCAAAGCGCACGGACGCCGGCGCTGACCAGCTGCCACGAACGCTGCACGTCATAGTCGTCGCGCGACCCGGCCGAAACGACGACGAGCCGCGTCCCGGACTCCCGCTCGAGGTGGGTGGTGGCGGAAAAGATCCTGCCCGCCACGCTTTCACGGGCAACCCACTCGGCTTTCTCGCGGAGGTCGTCAGGCGCGGCCGTGGCGGCGTCACCTTCCTTGAAGACCGGAACGATGACTGCGTCGAGCTGCTCGCCATCGAGCGTGGCGACTGTTCGGAACTGCAAGCCAAAGCTCCTTCTGTGTC